>NZ_CBFIEP010000001.1:0-28369 GCF_965661635.1 Pseudemcibacter sp.
CAAGGACACCCGCTACAGGAATATTTCCTTTGATAAGGATAACAAATGCCATGACCCCAAGTGCGATCGCAAGAACCTTTCGAAACACACCATTAAATTTCTCAGGCTGAGTTTTCATGTAATTAGATACAGCGTAATAAGTTATACCGGCCCCCAATAATAGGATTACTATATATAACATTAAGAGGCCTTAATCTGCGGAATTTCATGCATATCGTCTTTTGTTTTCCATTCGGGAAGCTGCAGATCTCCCATTAATCGCCGTATTTCTTGACGCGCAGCTACATGAGACATTGTCATTTTTTCATTTGTATCTCTGTAATCAACGAGCGTTAATCCTTTTGGAAATAATTCCCGATAAATAACCCGCTCTCCTAATCCTTGCACATATCTGAAAGAAATTCTTTGCTGCAATTCTTTTAAAGCCGCATTAACGCGTCTTTTATTTTTTGCATCAAGTGCAGAAGTCCTGTTACGCATCACGATCCAATCAATGGTTCCACGGTCAGTCATTGCACGATGTTTTCTCGCATCCCAAACCATCTCACTATAAAGGCTTAATCTATCAACCTTATAAGTTTCCGGATCTACCGAAGCCAACAAATCAAGATCAACAAAGCTATCATTGATTGGCGTTATTAACGTATCAGCCGAAGCATGCGCCAGCCGCGATAAATTAGAATCGCTTCCTGGGCAATCGATAAGAATAAAATCAGATTCTTTATGTAATTCATCAAGCAGTTCTGAAAAATTCTTAGTATCTTCATACATCATATTGTCCACGTCCCCTTCCATTGAACGTGAAAGCACATAAACATCAGGTACAGCTAAATCTAATCCAGTTTTATCTGCATAATTAAGGCGGTTTTCAAGATACCTTGCCAATGATTTTTGCCTTGAATCCAAGTCTATCACTGAAATATTGAAGCCTTTTTTCATAAGACTTACAATAACATGCATTGAAGTTGTCGATTTCCCCGACCCCCCTTTTTCATTTCCTACCACGATGATATGTGCCTTATTTTTATCTTTAGGCATCATTTTCTCCAAACACCAGTCCCATAATTTGTCTAGCAATTAAAGGCTCACTATATTATTATATATTGATAACTACATTAACTTATCCTTTTAGGTTTTATATGGCTAGTAGCATACGTCCAAAAACGTCATTTTTTAGCAAAAAAATTGTAGCTACAATTATATTAGCCACTCTTTTCCTGATTTTACCTCTATTTGTGTCAATTTACGAGGTCGTAAACAGCAGGTTACCCGATGATACCTCAATTGATTCTGAAATTGATCTCACACCCCATGATACAGATATTAAAGCGATTTTTGCTTCATACGATTATAATTTAAATGAAGTTAGAAGAGGCCTCACAAGCGTACCTAAACTATTCCTTTCTAGTTTACCCGAAAACTTGGAGGAAATTTCAGATACAGACGAACGTAAAGAAATCTTTATATCCATTATTCTTCCACTAATTTTACAAGTAAATGAAGATATTATGAATGACCGCAAAGAACTTTCAGAAATAATGTATTCAATGGAATCAACAGGGGATATGTCAGTGGAGCAGCGTGGGTGGATAGAAAAAAAATTAAAACAATACCGAATTCAATCATTTGATATTCCTGAACTTTATTCCAGAATGAACATTATACCCCCTTCACTTGCTATAACACAGGCCGCCATTGAAACGGGTTGGGGAACGTCACGATTTGCCACCGAAGCAAATGCTTTATATGGCCAATGGACTTGGGATGATGAAAAAGGAATGGTTCCCTTAAAACGGGGGGATGATCAATCTCATAGCATAAAAGTATTTGATAATTTAATGGGAGCCGTTCGAGGGTATGCCCTAAATTTAAATACGCATCCCGCCTACGAAGACTTCAGAATTGAACGACGTAAATATGAAAACCCAAAAGATATTGATGTAAGTAATTTATTAATCACGCTTATTTTTTATTCTGAGCTTGGATATGAGTATATTGACAATTTAAGTAGTATTATCCGTGTAAATCGCTTACGTCAGTTTGATAAAGCTCGTTTATCAGAAAATATATTCCAAGAGGCTAGATTAGACCAAGCTCTTTAAGATCGTTTCTTAGTTCTGTGGGTAATTCTGCTATTGCACTTCCCTCTGGCAAATCTGCAGGTGAAGAACTTGTTTCCAAATATCGCCATCCTTGAAAAGCACGCCTCGGTTGACTTTCTGTTAAATGAATTTTTTTATCCATTTTAATCATGCATTTTTTGCCAGTATCGGTTTTCACTTCTTCTAAACCGATAATCCTTTGTCTTGCTAAAACAAATCCTTTTATCACCCAGTATAATGAACCTCCATCGAGCACTTCTTCGGCTCTTTTGGGTTTAAACCTTGTAATATGAAAATTATAATTAAGGCCATTGTTTCGAGGATCTTTTTTACGAGCGTCAATCAAATGCTCAACGCTTTCGATCCCCACACATAATTTGATAAGATTTACAGTCATAATTAAATTAGAACCACTGCAGCCAATCCTAAAAAGGCAAAAAATCCAATAACATCCGTTATCGTCGTCACAAAAATGCTACTGGCAAGGGCGGGATCAATATTTATTTTGTCTAAGCCGATCGGAATGAGTATTCCTGCAAGGCCCGCCATAATCATATTAATAATCATTGCGACAGCCATAACCCCACCTAATGCAGAACTATTAAACCATGCCCATGAAAGTCCGCCAATTAAAACAGCGATGATAATCCCATTTAGTAAGGCAATGGAAAATTCCCTAAATATAATTCGTTTCGCATTTGATGTTGTCAATTCACGTGTTGCGAGAGCACGAACCGTTACAGTCATGGTTTGTGTACCAGCGTTTCCACCCATGGAAGCAACAATCGGCATTAGAACGGCCAAGGCGACCATTTGTTCAATAGTTGCATCAAATAACGCAATAACCATTGATGCTAAAATTGCCGTCGCCAAATTAATTATGAGCCATATAACTCGGTTTTTAGACGCCTCTATTACACTTTCAGTAATGTCCGTATCAGCAATACCAGAAAGCAGCATCAAGTCTTCTTCGGCTTCTTCATCAATAACGTCTACGACGTCATCAACAGTAATCATTCCGATTAATCTTCCACTATCATCGACCACAGCCATTGAGGTTAAATCATAGTGCCTAAATAAATAAGCTACTTCTTCCTGATCCATTTCAACGGGAACAAGTTTAAGCTCTTCTTCCATGATCTCACTAATCAATATATCACGGTCACTGCGTATAATTTTGTTTAAGGCGACTGTACCGATTGGATGATGCATTGGATCAACAATGAAAACCTCATAAAATTCATTCGGCAGTTCTTTATCTGTTTTGAAATAATCAATGACTTTTCCCACCGACCATTGTCCAGGAACAGAAACCAGATTCTTTTGTAAAAGCCGGCCCGCACTATCTTCTGGGTAAGAAAGTCCTTCTTCAATGGCAATTCTATCTTCGTATGAAAGAGCATCAATAATTTTACGCTGCTCTTCTTGGTCTAGATCCTCAAGGACGTGAACAGCATCATCACTTTCCATTTGAGAAATAGCCCGCGCGACATCTTGATCGTCCATTTCGGCAATCACATCATCTAGCGTACTATCATCTAGCTCAGATAACACTTCTGGTTCCATTTCGGAACCAATAACAGATGTTAATATCCGTCGATGGTGGTCACTTAATTGCTCAAAAACATCAGCAATATCAGCATTATGAAGAGGTTCTAATAAAAAATCGATTTGTTCTTTATCACCTTTCTCAAGGGCATGAATAATTTCGTCAACCAGTTCTGGTGAAACCGGAAGAACTTCGTCTAGCATGCTTTCATTATCAGAAAGATTATTTTCGTTTGAAACGTTCATTTTCTTCCCCTGAGTTCTGGTATTTTATCAACTTTATATCATTTAACGTCAAGCGCTTATATTAAATAGATCATAATTTTCGAGATAAATCCTTTCAATGTTGTAAAAGATCAATTAAGTTTCACTTCAGTAAACTGTATTATTCAATCAGGAAATTTATAAAATGAAATCTTTTATCCCTCCAAAACGTACTTTAATGGGCCCAGGTCCATCTGACGTATCCCCTCGTGTTCTTGAAGCAATGGGACGTCAAACAATCGGTCACCTTGATCCCGCATTTCAAACACTGATGGATGAAATAAAAGATTTACTTCGTTATGCCTTTAAAACTGAGAATAAACTTACTTTTCCCGTATCTGCACCAGGATCAGCCGGCATGGAAACATGTTTCGCCAACTTGGTTGAAAAAGGCGATAAAGTTATCGTTTGTGTAAACGGCGTTTTCGGCACACGAATGTTTGAAAATGTAACGAGATGTGGCGGCGAAGCCATCGTCGTTAACGATGATTGGGGCACGCCCGTATCACTTTCAAAAACAGAAGAAGCACTTAAAAATAACCCTGATGCTAAAATTCTGGCCTTTGTTGCAGCCGAAACTTCAACCGGTGTTGCATCAGATACAAAATCGTTATGTGCGCTTGCACATGACCATGACTGTATTACCATAGTTGATGCCGTGACATCTTTAGGTGGATCTGAGTTAGATGTAGATGGTTGGGGCATTGATGCAATTTATTCAGGTTCCCAAAAATGCTTAAGCTGCCCTCCCGGTATTTCGCCCGTAAGTTTTAATGATCGCGCCATTGAAAAAATTAAAAACCGCAAAGATCCCGTTCAGAGTTGGTTTTTAGACCTAAACTTAGTTATGGGCTATTGGGAAGGTACAGGTGGCAGGTCTTATCATCATACTGCCCCAGTGAATGCCATGTATGCGCTTCATGAAAGCTTACTGATTTTAAAGGAAGAAGGTTTAGAAAACGCATTGCAGCGCCATACTGATATGTCGGCTAAACTTAGAACTGGTTTTAATGAAATGGGTATAGAATATTTAGTAGATCCGGCATGCGCACTCCCGCAATTAAATACCATTAAAATTCCTGATCATATTACGGATGAAGCCGCAATTCGTACGCGCCTTCTAAATGAGCATAACCTAGAAATCGGCGCCGGACTTGGTGCGCTTGCCGGTAAAGTTTGGCGTGTCGGCTTAATGGGCCACAGTGCTTGCCAAGAAAATGTTGATAAGTGTCTTGCAGCGTTTAAAGCTGTTATGAATTAATTATTTTTTCAATGCATTAATAAGATCAGTATCATCGATAATTCTTTGAATTGTCGTGTTTAATGTATTACTAAGCTGGGAATTGTTGCTGTCAGCGTTTGCCGAAAAAGGAACAGCTCTTTGCTCAGAGTTGCTAAAGGTACGATTATAACCTTTGTCGATAGCCTCCACACGAACGCGAGATTTTGTTTCAACATCCGTTTTAATGGTGCCGCTATCAACTTCATAATTCAATTCTTCAAGAAAAACATGAAGATGGACAACACTAGGGCTATCTTTATCCGTTATTTGAAACCCCATTCTAGAAAAGCTGTCTACTAACGCCACACCAATTGTTCTCGCTAAGTCTTGACTGGTGTAAATTTGACTTCCAGAATTGTACTGATTGCTTTGGTTAGTTGAGCGTGAATCTTCTAATGATCTTTCGATATCTTGGTCATTTTCATTTTGGTCACTATTACCATAAGTTCCTATTACCCCTGATGACCGCGAATCTTCAACGGAAATGTAAAGAGGAATAGATTCACCAATATTAGAAGAATTTACCTTTGGAAAAATAGAAATTACAGCATCTTGTGATGATGTTGCACAGGCTGCCGTAAAAGCTAAAATTACTACTAATAATGTCTTCTTCATTGGTTTCCTCCTTCAACAATTGCATTATGTTTTAAAATAAAACATTCGTATTGTTTACAATGACACTCTATATATGCCTTCATATTCGATTTACGACGATCATTGCGTTCAAAATATGGCATATAACTTAGTATTTAAATCAGCCATTATTTTATTATATCAATTATTGAAGTGCCTTTGCCGCTTCATCGACCCTACGCCATAATGCTAGCGTGTTGCCACTCCATATTTTGGCGATCTCTTCTTCAGTATAACCGCGCTTAACCATTTCAGCAGTTACATTCATAGTTTCAGCGGCACTATTCCAACCAACGACACCGCCACCGCCATCAAAATCAGATACCAGACCTACATGATCAATTCCTATTAAATTAACGGCATAGTCTACATGATCAATAAAATCTTCTACGGTGCCAGCAGGGTATTTCGCATCTATCGCTTCCATACCTTTTACATATTGATCTAAACTAGAATGCTTATCGCCATCCCATTCAGCATCCCCCGCAGCTGTTGCTACCGCTTGTCTAAGTGCATCAACTTCAGGGCCTTTTGCTGGATAATATTTTACAAAGCCATCTAATCCAACTATCTGAACAACGCCACCAGAAGCGGCCACAGCCTTTAATTGTTCATCATTAAGGTTTCGCCTGTGTTTTGCTATTTCCCATACTCCTGAATGAGACGCAATCACTGGTGCCTTAGAATATTCTGTCGCCTGCATCATGCACTTGATTGACGTATGTGAAATATCAACCATCATCCCAAGCCGGTTCATTTCATCGATTACTTTATAACCAAACTCGCTTACACCACCATGCTCTTCTTCGCTATCGCCAAGACGCGCAAGAGGGGTTGCACTATCACAAATATCATTATGACCATTATGAGCCAAAGTCATGTAGCGTGCACCAAGGTTATAAAACTCCTCAATTCGCTCCAGATCTTTGCCGATGACATAGCCGTTTTCAATGCCAATGGTTGCAACCTTGCGGCCGCTAGATGCGATTTCTTCAAATTCATCCGGGGTATTAGCAAAACCAATGCGATCCGGATAAAATTCTGTCATACGGTGAATAGCGCTAAATTTACGGCGTGCTCTTTCTTCTGCTAATGCATATCCATCAGGGGTACGCTCTGTTTGCCCCACATAGACAATGAAAAAGGCGCTATCTAGTCCACCGGTTTCCATTTTTCCAAGGTCGACCTGTTGCGGCGTATCTGTACCTGGGTCATAAATTGGATCAAATGTCATATCCTCATGAATATCGACATGAGTATCTAGGGTTACGACTCGTTCATGAATAGCTTCTACACTCATATCGATGCCATTATTAGAATCGGAACTATTTTGGTCACCACAGCCAGTGATTGCTAGTGCAGCTAGCGAAACCATTCCTAGTTTTATTTTTTGATGCATCATATTATCTCCCGCAATATTTTTTGTTTTTAAATGCAACACATGAAAGAATATATTCGACTTTAACGCAACAACAAAAAGAATATATCCAATAATAAATTAAAGAATCTTATTCAAAAGGAATAAAATCGCCTCTTTCTGGTATCGTACAGGTAAAACAATTAGGAATAATTTCTTCTTCTTTATGTTGGTAAATTATCAACTTCTTAGTATCAGGAAGCGCATTGGCTCTTCTGGCATTTTCAAATAACCAAGGAGAAATGAATGCCATATCAAGTGGCGGTAAAGCAGACAAATGTTCCACGTCACCAGTATCGCCAGCAAGATAGATTTTCTTACCACCCCAGTCGATTAAGTATGAAAGATTTTTACTCCCTGCTGTCGGTGTATCATAAGTCGTGACTTTCGCATTTCCAATGGTCATTTCTTCTTTAGCTACTGTCACAGACGGTTCTATCAATTCTTCTAATATAACAGGTCTGATAACTGCATTCGGATTAATAAGTTTTTGAATTTCAGTATTTTTCTTAATTTCTGCTAATTGCGTTTCTCGTAATACAATTAATTCTTGATACTTGCTTTTCAAATCAGAAACAACGTCATCAGGCGCAACAATATCCCAATCTAAAGTAAGAATTTTTTCTTGATCGATATGATCGTTAAACCTATTGGTAATAAGAGTCGTGACATCATTATTTTGTTCAACAAAATATGGATAGGTATAAATCATATGCCCAAAGGCACCTGATACATAAGGAAAATCAGTAAAGATAACCTGCTTACCATCCGTAATCCTTATGCTTGCATTAGCAATAAAATTAACGGCAATTTCCTGCGCTGTCGCATAAGACGACAAGGTGAATATACATACTAAACTTAAAAAGCACTTTTAATAATAAACATAACTAACCCCATTAAATACAAAGCCCTAGGGATCATTATAGCTTTTTTTTATTAATTCGTACAGGAGTAGGGATTTTTTACTTAATTTATTGAAGAAAATGGTGCGGTCGAGAAGACTCGAACTTCCACGGGCTCAACGCCCACAGCGACCTCAACGCTGCGCGTCTACCAATTCCGCCACGACCGCATTTTCGTAGTTTGGTAAATCAATTGTGGTGAAGTATCAAATGAAAGAGAGGAGCGCAACAGAAAACTGACTTTCTTATGCTTTTTTTACAACTCCAAGCTCACGGAAGCCTTTTACACCTTCAAGAAGAGTAATTCCGATGTTCTCACCAGAAACCATAATTTCACCTTTGGCAATTAGTTCGCCATTAGCATATATTTTAACTGGACTATCGCAATGCTACTGTAATTCAATCACAGCACCACGACCTAGCTTCAACAGTTGCTTAACAGGCATTAAATTTTGCCCGAGAACAACTGTTAATTCTACTTCAACATCTTCGACTGCTTGTGACATCAACAAAGCCTTTTACTTGAATTCAATAGTAATATGATTATATACCAACAACAGTGATACATTATAGTTATTTTTTAGTTAAAAAAGCAAAGATATTCATAAATGAAAGCAGATGCTCAAATAGAATGGAAAATTGGTAAGGGTGTCGTTGATTATAATGAGGCGCTCAACTTTATGGAAGAGCGCGTTGCAAAAATCAACGAAGGACAAGCAAATGAATTGGTCTGGCTTGTCGAACATCCTCCATTATATACATCTGGCACTTCATCGAAAGAAAGCGACCTTCTCACCCCAAAGAGATTTCCTGTTTATTATGCTGGGCGCGGCGGTCAATATACTTACCACGGTCCCGGACAGCGTGTTGTTTATGTTATGCTTGATTTGAATAAACGAAGTAGAGATGTGAGAAAATATGTCGCTGACTTAGAACGTTGGATTATTGAAAGTCTCGCAGAATTCAATGTAATTGGTGAAACCCGTGAAGGTAGAGTTGGAGTATGGGTAGAACGGGATGGTGGTCGTGAAGATAAAATAGCCGCGATTGGCGTTAGAGTACGAAAATGGGTTACCTTTCATGGAATATGCATCAATGTTGAACCCGATTTAAGCCATTATTCGGGCATAGTACCTTGCGGCATTTCTGAACACGGTGTCACATCGCTTGTTGACCTAGGTCTTCCCGTTAATATGAATGACTTAGATGTGACACTTAAAAAAACATGGGATAAAATATTCTCTTAATATTACGTCCCTCGCCTTTCATTTAGATTAACAGTAGGTTTCTGCTCAAAACCATCCTTCACAATACCTATTGCGTTTGATAGTTCAATATTTTCAACTTTAGCAGTACTCGGTCCTATCCAGCATTCTTTCACCATTTTATCTACTGTCTCGCTATCGCCTACTACTAAAGCTTCGACGGTTCCATCACTTCTATTTCTTACCCAACCATTGAGCCCAAGTTTTAACGCCGTTTTCACTGTCCAATCACGAAAAAAAACACCTTGAACTCGACCAAAGATTAAAACCCTTAGTGCTTTATGGCCTTCATCTAGCATTATTCAAATTCCATTATTATCTCATCAACAGCCAGACTATCGCCTGCAACAGCAGAAACTTTTGATACGACCCCATCGCGCTCCGCTCTGAGTACATTTTCCATTTTCATGGCTTCAACAACACATAATGTTTGGCCAGTTTGTACCTGATCACCTTCAACAACATCTATTGAAACAACCAAACCTGGCATTGGGCATTGGAGATATTTTGACATATCAGGGGCAATTTTTTCTGGCATTAATGAGGCCAGTTCAACTTCGCGTTCACTTCTCACATGCACAATTTCACTAGCGCCATCATAAGTAAGCAAATATCCATCTTTAAGATATTCGACTTCTACATTAACAGGGTCGCCATTGATTGTGGCTTTGAACACCGGATTACCTGGAGCCCATAATGTCTCAACATTATAGACTAGACCGCCTGTAATGACATTACACCCTTCTTGTGTCATTAAGAAATTGGCGGATTGCGTTTCACCGTCTAACTGTATTTGCCATGTTTCATTAAAGACACTGGCTTCTTCATTCATGCGGCCGCTTATAGTCGACTGGCGTCCAATTTCACAAGAATGCACAGTTGTCGCAACACAGATAAGTATATTCCATGCCTCTAAACTCACCGAGCCGCCATTAAAGCCGTCAGGATACTCTTCCTCAATATATTTTGTTGAAATATCTCCACTTTTGAAACGTTCTGATTTCAAAACATCAGATAAAAATGAAATATTGTGACCAACACCGCGAATGTAATATTCATCTAATGCCAAGCGCAGCTTACTAATGGCTTCTGCTCTGTCATCGGCATAAGAAATTATTTTTGAGATCATCGGATCATAATAAATACTAATCTCACTGCCTTCATAAATACCACTATCTATACGAATATAGTTATCTTCTTCCGGCGGAATATAATCCATAACACGGCCGATTGCCGGTAAAAATCTTCTTAATGGATCTTCTGCGTAAACACGGCCTTCCACTGCCCACCCTTTAATTTGAACATCTTCTTGTTTAATATTTAATGGCTCGCCAGCAGCACTTCTGATCATTTGTTCAACTAGATCTACACCCGTTATTAATTCCGTTACGGGATGCTCAACTTGTAAGCGCGTGTTCATTTCCAGAAAATAAA
The DNA here is from genome assembly GCF_965661635.1 of Pseudemcibacter sp. Taxonomy (NCBI): domain Bacteria; kingdom Pseudomonadati; phylum Pseudomonadota; class Alphaproteobacteria; order Emcibacterales; family Emcibacteraceae; genus Pseudemcibacter; species Pseudemcibacter sp. The sequence continues at coordinate 10,848 of NZ_CBFIEP010000001.1, forward strand.
AGTTCTGGTTTTTATCAACGATAAATTCAACGGTACCCGCAGAGCTATAATTAACAGCTTTTGAAAGGGCAATTGATTGCGCGCCCATTTTGGACCGGGTTTCTTCAGTTAAGAAAGAGCTAGGTGCTTCTTCTATAACTTTTTGATGCCGACGTTGAATTGAACATTCACGTTCCATTAAATAAATAACGTTTCCGTGTTTATCACCCAATACCTGGATTTCGATATGGCGTGGCTCTTCAATAAATTTTTCAGCAAAAACGCGGTCATCCCCAAAGCTAGATTTCGCTTCATTAACGGCAGAATTGAAACCTTCGTATGCTTCTTCATCATTATAAACGACACGCATGCCTTTACCGCCACCGCCAGCTGACGCTTTAAGCATTACGGGATATCCTATCTCTTTGGATATTTTAACAGCTTCATCGGCATCTTTAATAACACCCATATAGCCAGGTATGGTATTCACACCCGATTTTTCCGCAAGTTTTTTTGAAGAAATTTTATCACCCATAACACCAATAGCCTCGGTACCTGGTCCGATGAATGTGATACCTTCTTTTTCTAATCTTTCACAAAATTCAGAATTTTCTGACAGAAACCCATACCCAGGGTGAATAGCATCAGCACCTGTTTTCTTAGCGGCATCGATGATTTTATCAATTACCAGGTAACTTTCCGTTGCTGGCGCATTACCAATATGAACTTTTTCAGATGCCATGCGCACATGAAGTGCATCCGCATCAACATCAGAATATACTGCAACAGTACCGATACCCAATTTATGAGCCGTTTTAATCACACGACAAGCAATCTCGCCGCGATTTGCAATAAGTATTTTATCAAACATTCTTCATTCCTACAGCGGTATATTATCGTGTTTTTTCCAAGGGTTTTGGACGTCTTTATTTTTCAACATCCGTAATCCACGACTTACACGACGCCTAGTCGCATGCGGCATGATCACATCATCAATATATCCTCGTCGTGCGGCCACAAAAGGGTTAGCAAACTTGTCAGAATATTCTTGTGTCTTAGCTTCTAATTTTTCTTGATCTTTTGCCTCTTCACGGAAGATAATTTTTACCGCGCCTTCGGCGCCCATAACGGCAATTTCAGCCGTCGGCCAGGCAAAGTTAAGATCGCCTCTTAAATGCTTGGATGCCATTACATCATAAGCACCACCATACGCTTTACGGGTGATTATCGTAATTTTTGGGACAGTTGCTTCACCGTAAGCAAAAAGTAATTTTGCGCCATGTTTAATCACACCACCATATTCTTGTGCTGTACCCGGCAAGAAACCGGGCACGTCAACAAATGTTACGATTGGAATATTAAAACAATCACAAAATCGAACAAATCTTGCCGATTTACGTGAAGCATCATTATCAAGACATCCAGCCAGCACCATCGGTTGATTAGCGACGATGCCAACAGTTGAGCCCTCAATTCGGGCAAAACCAGTGATTATATTTTTTGCAAAAGTTGGCTGAATTTCAAAAAAGTCCCCTTCGTCCACAGTTTTGCGGATTAACTCATGCATATCATAAGGTTTATTTGGATTATCTGGAATTAGAGAATCAAGGGATAATTCTTCGCGACTATGCTGATCGAAAGACTGTCTGGTTGGCGGTTGTTCTTTATTACTGAGCGGTAAGAAATCTATAAATCGTCTAGTTTGCTTAATAGCCTCAAGATCATTTTCATAAGCATTATCGGCGACACCTGATTTCACAGTATGAGTAGTGGCGCCACCAAGCTCTTCTTGTGTAACGACTTCGTTGGTAACTGTTTTAACGACGTCCGGGCCCGTTACAAACATATAAGAGCTATCTTTTACCATAAAGATAAAGTCAGTGATGGCCGGTGAATATACGGCACCACCTGCACATGGCCCCATGATAAGGGATATTTGCGGAACAACACCAGACGCCATAATATTTCTTTGAAAAACTTCGGCGTATCCGGCTAAAGCCGAAACACCCTCTTGAATACGAGCACCACCTGAATCATTAATCCCAATTACAGGAGCGCCATTTTTCATGGCCATTTCCATGATCTTGCAAATTTTTTCAGCATGGGTTTCAGAAAGCGAGCCACCAAAAACTGTAAAATCCTGGCTATAAATAAAAATCAAACGGCCGTTAACGGTTCCAGATCCAATAACAACACCGTCTCCGGCAATTTTAGTATTCTCCATACCGAAATCAACTGAACGATGTTCTTTAAACATATCATATTCTTCGAAGCTATCTTTATCGACTAGAAGTTCAATACGTTCACGTGCCGTTAGTTTGCCTTTCTCATGCTGCGCGTTTATTCGCGCCTCGCCACCGCCAGATCTTGCTGACTGCCTTCTTTCTTCTAATTTATCGAGGATATCTTGCATTTAAACGCTCCATAGAAAATTTGCTTACCGATGAGTAACATTTAAATTATTTACCTTCAACTATTTTCGTCATTTCCCGCATAGTTCAAGGAAATAATGCGCATTTATCAATTCATTTCTTAGGTTTTTACGCCTCTCGGCGGCCTCTACATCCTCACCCCATTGTGAAGTCTGAAAATTCTCATCCAAATGTCCTGCGTTCCAAGCTTCATCTACATTAATATTATTTTCAAATAAATTTAAACCAATTGTGATAGACCCTGTAACGGTGACCATTCCATAAAAGGCGGTTAGTCTGAAATCATTTATCTTTTCGATAATACTACGTATTTTTAATAATGAGCTTGAGTTCTGCTCTACGAAAATCACACCTTTTGTAATTTTTAGATCTACTCCATGGTTAATACGTAATTTTTCGAGTTGTGGATCCCATTTCATTTTTTGAAGCTTGACTAATTCTTCTGGGTGGTCTGCTCGATAGCAAAGTTGGTCATTTCCAGCAAAGCCAATTAGTTCATCAATTAACGCTTCACGACGTTTTCCTACACGATCGATTGCTGTATTCGTTAACTTTGTAATCGGCATGTTATGAGGATCAATTTCTTTTTCTTGATTATCCCATTCTTTTGCTACAGCTTTTGCCATTTCTTTCGTTGGCATCAAACAAATTGATTTTTCAGGAGTCTTGATCATTTTGCCGTCTAAGTTCACTGTATATGAACCATTTTTCTCAGCTACTATTACTTCTTTATAAAACCGTTTCATTTATAATTTCACCAAATTTATAAGTTCAGATATATGATGAATAATATGATTTGCTCCAGATGACTTAAGTTCATCTTCCGGATGATACCCCCAAGTAACACCTACAGACTTTACGCCGGCATTTTCTGCCATAATCATGTCATATGTGGTATCACCGATCATAAATGCATTTTCTTTTTCCACGCCTGCGTCAGAAAGTGCAACGTTTATCATAGACGGGTGAGGCTTCCCTGGCCCATCATCAGCTGTATTTAATGTAATAAAGTGATCATGAAGGTCATGATTTAGCAACGTGTTTTTAAGGCCTCTTGTGGATTTACCTGTTGCGACACCAAGTAAAACACCCATTTTATTTAATTCTATTATGGTTTCACGAATACCATCATACAATGGCTCATGATAATCATCTAATATTCTCAAATATTGAAAATGCTCAATAAATTCTTCTTTTAAAACCTGATGATCATTATTTGTTAATTGGGGAAAAACGCGCGATATAGCCTCAAGAAGAGAAAGCCCAACAATACGCCTAACTGGCTCATCTCCAGGATATGGGATATTAAATTTCTTACTCGCATGCTTCATTGAACTGATGATCATATGCTGACCATCAACAAGCGTTCCATCGCAGTCAAAAATTGCCAACTTAAGCGGATCAGACATTATCCATTTCCTCAAACGGGTTACTGTCATCATTTTCGTCAAAGCCAAACATATCGAAACTTTCCATCATATGTGTTGGTAACGTGGCTTTCACTGAAAGAATGCCACCATCTGGATGATCAATATCAATACTTCTTGCATGAAGATGTAATTTTTTACTTATTGAGCCATCTACAAATGCTTCTTTTGCACCGTATTTACCATCCCCTATTATGGGTGTATCCAAGACGGTAGCATGGACCCTAATTTGGTGAGTTCTTCCGGTCACTGGACGAAATGACATCCAAGTCACTTTTCCAGCCGCACTATCCATAATTTTAAAATCTGTTATCGCGCGCTTCCCTTCATCAGAAACGGTCATCCTTTCGCCGCGTGTGCCAGGTTCTTTATCAAGAGGCGCTTGTACAGCTCCCTCTTGTTGGGGGGGACGTCCTTTGACAAGCGCCCAGTATATCTTATTGGTTTTTCTGCCTCGAAAACTTTCTGTAAGACTTTTGGCAGCTTTCCCTGTTCTTGCAATGACAAGGACGCCGCTTGTATCTTTATCTAAACGGTGGACAAGTTTTGGTTTTTCTTCTTTATCACCTTGAAGTGCGCCAAGCATTCCATCAATATGGCGTGGCGTATTTGTACCGCCTTGGACGGCAAGTCCTGGTAATTTATTAAGTACAATTACACTATCATCTTGATAAATAACCATAGAACGCATCAATTCGACATCTGCATCAGAAATATGTCTTACTTTTTTAGGGCCCGTTGGCGCTTTTCGTTCATCTTTACCAAGCGGGGGAAGTCTTATTTCCATTCCCGTCTCTAGACGAAAGTTTACTTTAACCCTCTTACCATCAACACGCACTTCTCCTTTACGGATAATTTTTGACAAACGGCCGTAACTTAGGCCTGGAAAATGAATTTTAAACCACTTATCAAGACGCCATTCATTTTCAGACTCTTTGACATATTCGCGCGTAACACCTGACATAAAAATACCTTTAAAAAATAACTTTTCCAGCATAAAGACCGATAAACAAAGCCACAACACTCAAGAAAAGTGACGCGAACGCATAACCCATAGCTGTACTTATCTGTCCCTTTTCAATCATTAGAGCAACTTCAAGAGAAAAGGCAGAAAATGTGGTAAAACCACCTAATACGCCAACGATAAGAAATCCTTGCCATTCATGACTAGAGTGCATTCTTAAAGCGAACACCTCTACTAATAACCCTATTATAAATGAACCTAAAATATTTACCGCAAAAGTTCCCCAGGGTAGTCCCGGTCCCATTAAATTAAGCACACCTTTACCGACTAAGAAGCGAGCAACGGCACCAATCGCGCCACCAGAAGCGACAGCTAAAATCATATTCATAAATACTTGCTCCTTGCCTTAATTTTGATGAATTATAATTTTAGAATCATTACTTAAGATTAATAATATATAATTGACAGAGGGGGCTATATGTTTCCATTATCAATATTTCTAAAAAAACTCATTAAATACGGTACATTAAATATCATTGATGAGAAAGGAAAGAAACATTGTTTTTCTGGTTCTCCAGAACCGGAAATCACAATACGTTTTCACGATAAATCACTTTTATGGAAAATTTTCTTAAAACCGGACCTTAAAGCCGGAGAAGCATACATGGAAGGCAGTTTAACGATTGAGCCGCCATCTACTATTTATGATTTTCTTAGCCTCATTACAAAGAATATGGAATGGCGTCCTGATAATCCATTTCATTTGATGGGCGGCGACCCTTATAGCCGATTAAAAGGATGGTTTAATCAAATTAATTGGCCGGGAAAATCAAAACAAAATGTGTCACATCACTATGATTTATCATACGATTTATATGACTTATTTCTAGATGATACACGCCAATATTCTTGTGCTTACTTTCATGATGAAAATGATACTCTTGAACAAGCCCAACTTAATAAAATGAATTTGATTGCTAAGAAATTATTACTTAAGCCTGAACATGATGTATTAGACATTGGCTGCGGTTGGGGTGGTCTAGGAATGCATTTGAATTCGGCCTCAAACGCTAACGTAACCGGTGTGACCTTGAGCGAAGAACAATTAAAAGTAGCGCAGAAAAGATCTATGAATAATAAAAAAGTAGATTTTAAATTACAAGACTATCGTACCATTACCCAAAAATATGACCGCATTTTTTCAGTTGGTATGTTTGAACATGTAGGGCGTAAGCAATATCAAAGTTATTTTGATAAAGTATATGAATGTCTTAATGATGATGGGGTAGCTTTAATACATACAATTGGCCGCGCTGATGGCCCAGGTGAAACTGACCCTTGGACGAAAAAATATATTTTCCCTGGTGGTTATGCACCGGCCTTATCAGAAATAGCCCCTGCCATTGAGAAGAGTGGGCTTTACATTACTGATATGGAAGTCCTTAGACTACACTATGCGAATACGTTAAAGGAGTGGCGAATTAGAGTTGAAAGTAATAAAGAAAATATTATAGAAATGTACGATGATAATTTCCTTCGAATGTGGGAATTTTATTTAGCCAGTGCAGAATGCGCCTTTAGAAACCTAGGACATGTTGTTTTTCAGTTTCAACTTTCAAAATGGCAGGATAATGTTCCTCTGACTAGGGAGTATTTATTGGATTAATTTTTCTCTTCGCGTAATTTTGCCCAATATTCCAGTCGTTTGGATATATCTCTTTCAAAACCACGTTCTACAGGTTTATAAAAGTTCTGACGGTTCATTTCGTCCGGAAAATAGTTTTGACCCGAAAATCCATCTTTGGCATCGTGATCATATTGATATCCTTTTCCATACCCCATTTCTTTCATCATTTTAGTGGGCGCATTTAAAATATGCATTGGTGGATTTAATGATCCCGTCTCTTTTGCACTTCTTAAAGATTTCTTATGCGCCATATAGGCAGCATTTGATTTTGGAGCTGTTCCTAAATAAATAACAAGTTGCGCAATTGCTAAGTCACCTTCAGGGGAGCCAAGAAATTCATAAACTTCCTTCGCTGCATTAGCCTGGATTACCGCCTGTGGATCTGCTAGGCCAATATCCTCTATCGCAAACCGCACGAGACGCCTCAGAATATATAAGGGATCTTCACCACCTGCTAGCATTCGGCCCGCCCAATAAAGTGCAGCGTCCGTATCTGATCCTCTTAATGATTTATGTAAGGCAGAAATAAGATTATAATGCCCTTCCCTATCCTTATCATATACTGGGGCACGCTTTTGCAATACTTGCAATAACGCATTCGGGTCCAGTTTATCGTCAAACTTAAGCCCAAGAAGTATTTCCGCTAAGTTCAATAGATAGCGCCCATCACCATCGGCCATATTATAAAGCATTAACCGCGCCTCTTCGGTTAGCGGTAGGTTTTTATCTTCTAATACTTCCGCACGTGAAAGAAGTTCTTCCATTGATGCTGTATCTAGGCGATTTAAAGTCAACACCTGCATTCTGGAAAGCAACGCAGCATTTAATTCAAAGGATGGATTTTCGGTAGTCGCGCCGACTAATACTATCGTCCCATCTTCTACATACGGAAGAAATCCATCTTGCTGTGAACGATTAAAGCGATGAATTTCATCCACAAATAATAGCGTCCCCTTACCGGTTCTTCTTCTCTCCTTTGCCGCTTCAAAGCACTTCCTAAGGTCTGCGACACCAGAAAAAACGGCTGAAATTTGCTCGAAATAAAGATCAATATCTTCAGCAAGTAAGCGTGCCGTTGTGGTTTTTCCTGTCCCAGGCGGCCCCCATAGAATAAGAGAGGATAAGTGACCCGCGGCAAGCATACGTCCCAATGTTCCTTCAGGATCGGTTAAATGCCCTTGCCCAACCACCTCAGAAATCACTTTAGGGCGAAGTCGATCAGCGAGCGGACGGGGTGCCGCCTCTTCTAATCCCGCACTTTTAAAAAGATCACCCATTATTGCCCTTTATTATCTGCATGAATAGCTTCCCCGCCCACGTGCTTGACACTCAATTAATCTGCCTGCACGACGAACAGCAAATGACACATCATTTCCTGTATCATCAAGAATATCTTCAAGTTGATCTACGGTACGAATATCTTCGCCATCCACACTGTCAAAAATATCACCGGGGCGTAATACATTCAATCGGCGTACAGGACTGGATCTTGCAATCTCTAAAATAATCACACCTTTTTCAAATAAATTTACACCGAGTTCACTTGAATAGGCAGGAGAAAGGTTTGCCACTTCAATATTTTCAAAAATATGATCACCTTCTAACTGGGTAATATCGCGGGGTGGATCTTCAGGTGCTTTTTCAAGTTCTATGATCAAAATACGACGATCATCGCCTTTTTGAACATCAAGAATGGTTTCACCGCCGACATTTCCAAGGCCAATAAAATACCTTAATCCTTGGGTATCAAATATTTCTTCCCCATCAATTGAAAGTATAACATCCCCCGGCTCCAATCCGCCACGATCAGCCGGACTATCCGGATAAACATTGTCAACGAGCACACCACCCGGACGATCAAAACCAAGACTTTCTGCAATATCAGATGAAACGACCTGTCCTGTCGCACCAAACCACGGGCGGATAATCTCCCCATCATTTAAAGCGGCATTAAGCACAAAATCGACCATTTTGACTGGTATCGCAAAGCCGATGCCGTTAGAGCCACCAGAACGCGAATAAATGGACGTATTGATACCAACAAGTTTTCCATCCATCCCAACGAGTGCGCCACCACTGTTACCGGGATTTACGGCCGCATCCGTTTGGATAAAGAATTGATAATCATCGTCCCCAACTTGCGTTCGAGCGAGCGCGGAAACAATTCCGCTTGTAACAGACTGACCAACACCAAATGGGTTTCCGATCGCAAGCACTAAATCGCCTACCTCAATCTCATCGGAATCACTAAATTCCAATGTCGTAAGAGGCACACCCGTTGGTTCAATCCTTAAAACTGCAAGATCAGTACTCTCATCCATCAAAACTACATCCGCTTCAAATTCACGTCTATCTGATAAAGCAACAGTAATCTCATCTGCACCGTCAATGACGTGATGGTTTGTGATTACGATACCTTCTTCGCGAACGATAACGCCAGAGCCTAATGATCTCTCTATTCTTTCCCGAGGCGCTGAAGAACCACCAAAAAAGCGACTAAAAAACGGATCATTTAAAAAAGGTGAAGTCCGCGTACGCACAACTCGCTTTGTATATATATTGACAACTGCCGGTGCGGCCTCACGCACCACAGGAGCATAAGAAAGCTTTACTTTCGCCTCTGAATTGGGAACCCTTCTATTATCAGGCGCATTTTGTGCAACTGACGATGTTTGCATTGTCCCATTTATGAGAAATAACATCAGAGCAAATAGTGATAAAAGACCTAAACCTAATTTAATAAAAACTTTCATGATCAATCCAATTCATAATTACTTCATTTAAAAATATGCGCTTTAAATGGCAAAATTGTGAAGCATATAAAAACCAAAAAAGGCAGCCCAATTGAGCCGCCTTTTAAATCTAGTTATTAATTATTATTTTGCAAGTGATCGACCAGCAGAACCAAGATCTTCAAATGCTTCATCCAAACGATTTACGAAGGATAGTTCACCTTGACGAAGCCATTTACGTGGATCATAAAATTTCTTAAGTGGCGCGCCTGTTTCAGGATCAATTTGATGTTTAAAAGCATTCATATGCTCTTCAACATATTTACCAACACCTTCTGAAAAAGCAAATTGAGTATCCGTATCAATATTCATCTTAAAGACACCATATGAGATCGCTGCAGCAATCTTATCTTTTTCTGAACCAGAACCACCATGGAAAACAAGATTAAGCGGTTTATCAATAGTGCCATGTGTCTTGCTTACAAGTTCTTGACTATTTTTAAGAATTTCAGGGCGAAGCTGAACATTACCAGGCTTATAAACGCCATGCACATTACCAAATGACGCCGCTACTGAGAAATGCCCAATCGGCGACAGCAGATCATATGCTTTTAAAACGTCTTCGGGTTGAGTATAAAGATGTGAGCTATCGGCCCCTTCTTCGATATCATGTCCGACGCCGTCTTCTTCACCGCCAGTTATGCCGAGCTCTATTTCTAAACTCATATCTAGTTTGGCCATACGTTCAAGCATACGTGCACATTCATTAAGATTGTCATCTATATCTTCTTCAGAGAGGTCAAGCATATGTGACGAATAAAGCGCTTTACCATTTTTCTTATAATATTCTTCTGAATGATCTACGAGCGCATCAATCCATGGAACCAGTTTACGGTTTGCATGATCCGTATGTAATACGGCACATATACCATAATGTTCTGCTAGCAAATGTACATGTTGCGCTGCAGAAACAGCGCCTAGTACTTTTGCTTGAAATGCATCTTCCATAGCTGCGCCCGCAAAAAATTGTGTTCCACCATTTGAGAACTGAATTATAACATCGCTGTTATTTTTTGCTGCCGCTTCCATAACGGCGTTAACGCTGTTTGTTCCAACGCAATTTACGCCCGCTAACGCATAGCCGCCTTCTTTACATGCGTTTACAAGTTCAACATAATCTTCACCACAGACCACACCGGGTTTAAGAGCCATTTTGTTTTTCCTTCTGAACGTATTTAAATATACTTATTTATAGAATTATATATTAAGAGTCGCAACATCTGGCGACATTTTAAAATAAAAAATTCATATAAAAAAAGCAGCCTAATCAGGCTGCTTTTTAAATTCTTTAATCATAACAAAGTTATGCTACGGCTTCTTCTTCGATGTCGTCATCAAATACTGGGCCGCTATCTTGACCTTTTGCATCTTCATCACGGTCAACAAGTTCTATCACTGCAACCGGTGCGGCATCACCATGACGGAAGCCTGCTTTAAGAACACGTGTATAACCGCCATTGCGTTCTTTGTAACGTTCTGCAAGGACATCAAATAATTTCTGCACTATTTCTTTATCAGACGCAGGCAATTTTGAAATTGCTTGACGACGTGCATGAAGAGAACCGCGTTTACCAAGCGTGATAAGACGCTCAACAATTGGACGAAGTTCTTTTGCCTTAGGCAAAGTTGTTATAATTTGCTCATGCTTTAGAAGCGCTGAAGCCATGTTTGCAAACATCGCCTTACGATGACTGCTAGTTCTGTTAAGCTTACGCCCAGCTTTACGATGGCGCATATCCTTTACTCCTTGAGGGGGTATCCGTTATCGGACCCGTCCCATTTAATTAAAATTCTTGTTCTAACTTTTTAACGATCTCTTCAATATTCTCTGGCGGCCATCCCGGGTTTTCCATACCAAGACGAAGCCCCATTGAGGAAAGAACTTCTTTGATTTCATTTAGTGATTTACGACCGAAGTTTGGCGTACGAAGCATTTCTGCTTCTGTCTTGCGTACAAGATCACCAATATAAACGATATTATCATTCTTAAGGCAGTTGGCCGAACGAACACTAAGTTCAAGTTCGTCAACGCGACGAAGAAGATTACGGTTAAACTCTGGCTCATCTGACACTTTATCAGCCATTGCATCTTCAGGCTCATCAAAGTTAATGAATGTTTGAAGTTGATCCTGTAAAATACGTGCTGCAAATGCAATCGCATCTTCCGGTGTCACTGTACCGTTTGTTTCAATGTCCATAGTGAGCTTATCATAGTCAAGAATTTGACCTTCACGTGTGTTATCCACTTTGTAGCTAACACGTGTAACAGGTGAAAACAGACTATCAATCGGAATAAGTCCAATTGGCGCATCATCCGCACGATTTTTAACAGCGGCTACATAGCCTTTGCCAGTGTCTACAGTAAGCTCCATACGAAGATCTGCACCATCATCAAGGTTACAGATCACAAGATCTGGATTATGAATAGTAATACCATTCACTTCTTCAATTGATGCTGCAGTTACCTCACCCGGTCCAGTTGCTTGAAGAGTAAGGCGACGTGCACCTTCAAATTCTTCTTCAACACTCACGGCGAGTTTCTTAATATTAAGAATAATGTCTGTCACATCTTCACGCACACCGGCGATTGAAGAAAATTCGTGAAGCACATTATCAATATGTACACTTGTTACAGCCGCCCCTTGTAAAGACGATAAAAGCACACGTCGAAGTGCATTACCTAAAGTCATTCCAAAACCACGTTCTAGTGGTTCTGCAACTACGGTTGCTTTTCTACGTCCTTCTCCCTTTTGAATAATTTCTATGGTAGTCGGCTTAATTAGCTCTTGCCAGTTATTTTGGATCACGTTTAAATCCTTATCTATATCTATCAGGCCCGAATAAATAACGCTCTCTTACCTAATGGAAAGAGAGACGCTACAATTTACACTCTACGACGTTTCGGCGCACGACACCCATTATGTGGGATAGGTGTTACGTCGCGAATCGATGTAATAGTAATTCCTAATGCCATTAAAGCACGCAAAGCTGATTCGCGACCAGAACCTGGTCCCTTAACTTCAACTTCTAATGTTTTAATGCCATGTTCCATTGCTTTTTTACCAGCATCTTCAGAAGCCATTTGAGCAGCGTAAGGTGTTGACTTACGAGACCCTTTAAAGCCCATTGCGCCAGCAGTTGACCAGGAAATAGTATTTCCCTGAACATCAGCAATAGTAATAATTGTATTGTTAAATGTGCTATTCACATGTGCAATACCGTTTGTAATGTTTTTACGCTCTTTGCGCTTAACACGTTTTTCAGTAGCCATTGTTCAGTATCCTTATTTCTTCTTACCGGCAATCGCAATGCGTTTACCCTTACGGGTACGTGCATTTGTGCTAGTACGTTGACCACGAACAGGTAATCTCTTACGGTGACGAAGACCACGGTATGTACCAAGGTCAAGTAAACGTTTAAGGTTCATAGCTACCTCACGACGACGATCACCTTCTACAAGATATTCTTCATCGATTGTTTCACGGATTTTAATTACTTCCGCATCACTAAGGTCATTCACACGACGTTCCGGTGAAATGCCATTTTTTTTACAAATCTCTTTCGCAGATGTAAGCCCAATCCCATGGATGTAGGTTAATGCGATTTCCACTCTCTTTGCAGTGGGTATATTAACGCCAGAAATACGCGCCACGATCGTTTCTCCCGATCTAAAAATTCAAACAAGTTCAGCAAATTCCGTCATACTAAAAAGCATAACGTGAAGTTGCGCGATTATAGGTATTAAGTTCACTTAGTCAACCTTTGAAAAAAAGCTTTTTTAAAAAAACTTTAATCCATAGACACAAGGCTTATGCCAAGGACCCTAATACATCATTTATTTGGGTGGTAACATCATTGATATCAGCCATCCCATCTACCGTTTTCAATACACCTTGACTTTCATAATATGGAAGAAGAGGTGCTGTTTGAGCATGGTAGCTTTCCAAGCGAGATGACACAGTTTCCCGATTATCATCAGCTCGGCGTTTGAAATTCGTAGAGCCGCAGTTGTCGCAGACGCCGTCAACTTTGGGCTTTAGGTTTTCCTCGTGATATCCTTGATTACAATCCGCACATGTGTAACGTCCTGTAATCCGATCCACGAGAGCTTCATCATCAACCTTCATTTCGATGACACCATCGAGTTTTAAAGATTTTTGATTAAGCATATTATCTAAGGCTTCCGCCTGTGCAACGGTCCGTGGGAAACCGTCAAGCAAGAAACCTTGCTTGCAATCGTCTTCCTCAATACGGTCCGCGATAATTCCAACAACGATTTCATCGGTAACGAGTTTACCCGCTTCAATGAAATCTTTGGCTTTTTTGCCAACTTCCGTTCCAGCAGAGACGGCGGCTCTAAGCATATCACCTGTAGAGAGCTGCACCAGTCCTTGCGAACTTTGAATTTTTTGTGCTTGAGTGCCTTTTCCAGCACCCGGAGGGCCTAATAAAATAATGATCATCTGCGACGCCTTTTCCCACCACGAAGCTTAGATTTTTTCATCAAGCCTTCATATTGGTGTGCCATAAGGTGACTGTGCACTTGGCCTACTGTATCCATGGTTACATTAACCACGATCAATAGCGAAGTACCACCAAAGTAAAACGGGATCGCATATTGTGCTCTTAAAATTTCCGGTAGCAAACAAATTGCACACAGATAAATTGCACCTACGACAGTCAACCTGGTTAGAACATAATCAAGATATTTTGCAGTATTGTTGCCTGGGCGAATACCCGGAACAAAACCACCGTATTTTTTTAAGTTATCCGCTGTCTCGTCTGGATTAAATACAAGTGCTGTATAGAAGAAACAGAAGAATACAATACCAAGAACGTAAAAGAGCATATAAAGCGGCTGACCTGGGCCGAGAAGCGCGGTCGCCGTTGTAATCCATTCAGGACTGTCTTCGGAGGCAAAGCCCGCGAGTGACATTGGTAACATTAATAGAGATGAAGCAAAGATCGGCGGAATAACACCTGCGGTGTTTAGCTTAAGTGGCATATGTGATTGCTCACCTTGGCTCATACCGTTTGCTTGTTGTCTTTTTGGATATTGAATAAGAACACGGCGCTGAGCACGTTCAACAAATACGATTAACGCAATAACAGCAACAACCATAACCAATAACGCGACGATCACTAGTGGTCCACCTAAGGTACCTTTAGCACTCATATCAAGCGTACTAACAATCGCGATAGGCAATTGCGCAACAATACCGGCAAAGATGATAAGTGAAATACCGTTACCGACACCACGTGCCGTAATCTGCTCACCTAGCCACACAAGGAACATAGTACCACCAACCAATGTAATCACAGTCGTCATGCGGAAAAACATTCCAGGATCAACGGCAATATTACTTTCAAGTCCTGTCGCAATCGCATAGGACTGCACAATACAAAGAATAACGGTACCGTAACGCGTATATTGATTAATTTTACGACGCCCAGATTCGCCCTCTTTCTTCAATTCCTTAAGCCTCACACTCATAGAAGAGGCAAGCTGCATAATAATCGAGGATGAAATATAGGGCATAATACCAAGAGCAATTATACTCATTCGCTGAATGGCACCGCCATTAAACAGATCAAGCATTCCAAGAATGCCACTTTGATTTTGTGAGAACATTTGTTCTAAAGCGATAGGATCAATGCCAGGCAGAGGAAGATAAGTTGCTAATCTGTAAACCATTAACGCAATCAACGTAAACCATATACGTTGCTTAAGTTCAGTTGCTTTTGAAAAAGCACTGAAATTAAGGTTTCCTGCTAACTGTTCCGCTGCTGATGCCATCTTTACGTTATCCTATCGCTCGAATATCAATTATTTCTATATAGGGTTACTTTGCTTCTGCTTCAACCGCAGCAGGCACAGAAACTGTACCGCCCGCTTTTTCAACAGCAGCAATCGCCGCTGCAGAAGCACCACTAACTTGAATATTCACTTTGGCTTTAAGTGCACCATTTCCAAGAAGACGAACGCCATCCTTTACACGTGTTACAACACCAGCAGCTTTAAGTTCAGCAACAGTAATTGTTTTCTTCGCATCAAGTTTCTTCGCATCAATTGCTTCTTGAAGACGGCCAATATTTACAGGAACAAATGTTTTACTGTTAATATTATTAAAACCGCGCTTTGGAAGACGCATGTGAATTGGCATTTGTCCGCCTTCGAAGCCTTTAATAGCTACACCAGAACGTGACTTTTGACCTTTTACACCGCGGCCACCTGTTTTACCTGTACCAGAACCGATACCACGACCAACGCGTTTTCTCGGTTTAGTAGAACCAGGTTTATTTGCTAGTTCATTAAGTTTCATAATTCCACCTATTCACCTTCAACTTTGACCATGTGGCGAACCTTACGGATCATACCACGCACGGCTGGTGTATCTTCCAACTCGCGAGTACGGTGCATTTTATTTAGACCAAGACCGATCAATGTCGCTCTTTGGTCGCTTGTGCGACGAATCGGGCTACCGAT
Organism: Pseudemcibacter sp.; assembly: GCF_965661635.1. Lineage (NCBI taxonomy): Bacteria > Pseudomonadati > Pseudomonadota > Alphaproteobacteria > Emcibacterales > Emcibacteraceae > Pseudemcibacter > Pseudemcibacter sp. Next base: position 26,616 of record NZ_CBFIEP010000001.1, read on the forward strand.
TTGAGTCACTTTTAATGTTTTCTTCGCCATCTAAAATCACTCCGTAGCTTCAGCGGCAGCTTTACGGTCACCGCGACGAGCAACAATATCGCTCACTTTTTTACCACGACGTGATGCGACCATACGAGGAGATACCTGTTTGGATAATGCATCAAATGTACCGCGGATCATGTTGTAAGGGTTAGATGTTCCAAGTGATTTTGTCACAACGTCCTGAACACCAAGTGCTTCGAACACTGCACGCATCGGACCACCCGCAATAATACCTGTACCAGGCTGTGCTGAACGGATAACCACTTTACCTGCACCATGACGACCTTCAATATCATGATGAAGAGTACGACCTTCACGTAGTGGAACACGAATCATATTCTTTTTCGCTGCTTCAGTTGCTTTTTGAATTGCTTCTGGAACTTCGCGGGCCTTACCCTTACCAAAACCAACGCGACCTTTTTGATCACCAACAACTACAAGTGCTGCGAAACCAAAACGACGACCACCTTTTACTACTTTAGCAACCCGGTTAATGTGAACGAGCTTTTCAGTTAGTTCACTTTCCTGACGAGGTTCTCTTTCTGCTCTTGCCATATTCTTTTCCTTAGAAATTCAAACCAGCTTCACGAGCAGCATCTGCAAGCGCTTTTACGCGACCATGGTATAAGAAACCACCACGATCAAAAACAACTTGTTCAACGCCAGCGCTCTTAGCACGGTCCGCTATTAATTTACCAACGGCTGCAGCAGCCTCTGAATTGCTTCCTACTTTGACCTTCTTTAGTGCTTCATCAAGTGTTGAAGCAGCAGCAACAGTCACGCCATTCGTATCATCGATAATTTGAGCATACATATGCTGATTTGTACGATGAATAGATAGACGTGGACGACCATTAGCCACTTTACGTAGGCTCGTACGCACGCGATTGCGGCGACGTTCAAATAATTTTTTACCTTTAAGCATAATGATCCACCTATTTCTTCTTGCCTTCTTTACGGAAGATATATTCGTCTTCGTATTTAACACCCTTACCTTTATAAGGTTCAGGTTTACGATATTCACGAATTTCTGCCGCAACTTGGCCAACTTTTTGTTTGTCGATGCCAGAAATAACAATCTCTGTCTGACTTGGACATTTGACTTCAACACCATCCATCACTTCATATAAAATGTCGTGAGAAAAACCGAGTTGAAGATTAATATTCTTACCTTGCATCTGTGCACGATAACCAACACCATTAAGCTCTAGCTTTTTAGTGAAACCATCAGTCACACCTTCAACTAGGTTGCTTACCATTGTGCGTTGCATTCCCCACATAGAACGAGCACGTTTGCCGTTACCACGTGGTGTCACTTCTACTGCGCCATCTTCCAATTTAACGTCGACTTCACTTACGAAAGTCATATCAAGCGAACCTTTTGGACCTTTTACGGTTAGAACATTATCCTTCAAGTTCGCTTCAACGCCACTAGGAATTTGTACAGCTTTTTTACCAATACGAGACATATTTGTTCTCCTTAGAATACTGTACAGATGACTTCGCCACCAACGTTTTCAGCACGAGCTTCAGCGTCGGAAAGTACACCTTTAGGGGTTGATACAATAGAAATACCAAGACCGTTACGCACACGTGGCAAATCACCAACGGATGAATAAACACGGCGACCAGGTTTTGAAACGCGTTTAATTTCGCGGATCACAGGATCACCTTCGTGATATTTCAGTTCAATACTAATCTCTGGTTTACCAGCGTCATTA
>NZ_CBFIEP010000002.1:0-1990 GCF_965661635.1 Pseudemcibacter sp.
TGGAAAAGCAAAGCCGCTTGGAGCATATCCACATTTTAAAAGAGCGGGCGATTTTATTTTTGTATCGGGAACGAGTTCACGTCGCGAAGATAATAGTCATATTGGCGTGGAAATTGATGAAAATGGTAATTTATCACTTGATATAAAGGAGCAAACCCGCGCCGTTATTAAAAATATCGAAACGACATTAAAAGCGGCTGGTGTAGAATTATCTGATCTCGTTGAAATCAGCACCTACCTTATGAGTATGGATGACTTTAAAGGATATAATGATGTTTACGGGGAATTCTTTAATGCTGAAACAGGCCCTGCTAGAACTACTATTGCTGTACATCAATTGCCGCACCCTCATCTGCTTATTGAAATAAAAGCCGTTGCATATAAGAAGGAATAAGAATGCCAATACATCCAAAATTTAGGCCATTTAATTTTGAAAAATGGATCGAAGAACATAAAGAACTGCTAAAGCCCCCTGTGGGTAATAAAACGCTGCATGATGAAACCACAGGTATGATTGTAATGGTTGTTGGCGGGCCAAATACACGTGTCGATTTTCATGATGATCCGGTTCAGGAATGGTTTTATCAGATCAAGGGCGACATGATGCTGAAAATTGTTGAAGATAGCATTATTTATGATGTTCCTATTCGCGAAGGAGAGGTGTTTTTAATGCCTGCCCATGCTATTCATGCACCACAACGTCCACAAGAAGGTTCAATCGGGCTAGTGATAGAAGCACCGCGTGAAAAAGGCATGATGGAAGGGTTTGAATGGTATTGTTTTAATTGCGGTGAAAAAGTGCATCGCGTCGAAGTATCACTTGAAGACCCTAGTATGATCGTCACTGAACTTCCAAAGGTCTATCAAAACTATCACGATGATATAGAGGCTCGAACGTGTAAAAATTGTGGTGAAATTCATCCTGGAAAAGGAAAACCACCAGAAGGGTGGGTAAAGCTTTAGTATGATTATTGATATTCATTCACATTTCTATCCAGACAGCATCTTGGATATGGAAACCCGTTTTGGGAGCGGTTCTTGGCCGGGATTTCGAAAAGTATCTGCTGAAAAAGGGATGATCACCTTGGACGGTAAAGATTATCGCCCCATTTATGATGCATGTTGGAATCCCGCACGCCGCATTGAAGAACTTGATAAATATGGTGTTGATATTCAAATTATGTGTGCGACACCTATACTTTTTGCTTATGAAAAACCGGCTAAAGAATCGCTTGAATGTGCAAAACTTATGAATGATGAAGCCCTTAAAATGTGTGAACATAATCTCCGGCGATTAAAAACAATGTGTCAGGTGCCATTACAAGATATTGACTTAGCATGTAAAGAAGTGGGCCGTGCCATGGAGGGTGGTCATGTGGCCGTTCAAATTGGCAATCATGTTGGTGATAAAAACCTTGATGATGAAGGGTTGATTACTTTTCTGCAACACTGTGCAAGCATTGATGCACCGGTACTGATACATCCATGGGATATGATGTCGCCGGAACGTATGCCAAACTATATGCTTCAGTGGCTCGTTGCAATGCCTGCGGAAACACAACTTTCCATTCTTTCTCTGATTTTATCCGGTGCATTTGAAAGATTGCCAAAAAGCTTGAAACTCTGTTTCGCACATGGCGGCGGTAGTTTCGCTTATCTCATGGGCCGTGTTGATAATGCTTGGCGGGAAAGAGATATCGTGAGAAAAGATTGCCCGAATTTACCATCAAGTTATGTTGATCGCTTTTTTGTTGATAGCGCGGTATTTAGCAATGATGCCCTTGATTTACTTGTAAAATGCAGTGGTTCAGAGCGGGTGATGTTTGGAACGGATTACCCATTTCCGCTCGGTGAAATTGATATGGGTGCTTTGGTGCGTCATCATCCATCATTAAAGGATGATGAAAAAGCTTCCATTTTGGGCGCGAATGCGGCACGCTTTTTTAATATCGAAATATAACAGGAGTTTTTAATGAGCTTTGAATTTGTC
>NZ_CBFIEP010000003.1:0-4512 GCF_965661635.1 Pseudemcibacter sp.
ATTCAGCCAATGCACAAACAAGCATTCATGATGGTGCTTATATGGGAATTGAAGGTTCCTATGGGAAAACCAGTCAATCTGATTTAACAATTATCACCCCTGAATTTGATGGTGTTGTTTTTGAAGGTGACATTCTTTCAACAACCACAAGAAACCCACTTTATACTGCTGAAGGTGGTGGCGCCGGTGTATTTTTAGGATATAGAATTTCAGAAGGACAATTTACATTAGCGGCTGAAGCAAATTATACGTATAGTTTTATTTCAAATGAACCTACTGCAGCGAGTAGATTTGAACAAACAAATGAATTCGGCGTTTCAGTATTTCCTGGGATTTGGGTTTCACCGGATGTCGTCGTTTTTGGACAAATTGGGTTTTCACAGCTAAAACTAAATAGTTTCGCGGGTAACGAACAATTTAACAATTCCGATTCTGGTTTACTTTTTGGTGGTGGTATCCAAGCATACCTTTCAGAACAAATATCAATAAGAGCGAACTACACACGCTCAACGCATAATCATCAAACTAATGACAATGTAGATGTTTATGAGTTTGTCGCTGGTGTTTTGGAACAAGTTGGCACAACTAATTACAGATATAATCACGCGATTAAACGTGACAAATTCTCTGTTTCAATGATTTATAATTTTTAGATTAAGTTAGATCATAAAAACAAAAGGCCGGTAAAATTACCGGCCTTTTTTATTAGTACAATTATACTAAAATTATGATTTTAGATAATTTAACATTGTATCAGCATCAGATACTTCAAATGGGTCAGTAGGACAATTATCACTGTATCCTTCTTCGGAGAATACTTTCTTAACTTCACCGTTATCAACGAGCATTGAATAACGCCAGCTACGCATCCCAAACCCAAGATTATCTTTATTTACAAGCATACCCATTTTACGGCTGAATTCGCCATTTCCGTCTGGAAGCAAGAATACATTCTTCGCATTTTGGCTTAAACCCCATTGATACATCACAAATGCATCATTCACAGAAATACAAACAATGGCATCAACGCCTTCCGTTTTGAAGTCTTCGTATAGTTCTTCGTATCTAGGAAGATGGCTTGTAGAGCACGTTGGTGTAAATGCACCGGGTAGAGAGAAAACAACAACTTTCTTATTTTTAAAGATCTCGTCTGTTGTTAAATCTTTCCATTCAAATGGGTTCGGGCCTTCAATTGCATCATTACGAACGCGTGTTTTAAAAGTAACGTCTGGAACTCTATTCATTTTTAAATCCTTTTTAATTATTAATATAGTTGTTATATAGTTTAGAACAATTCTAATGTAAAGGGGGCTACGAAAAAAAATATCAATTATTTTATGCTTGCCTCTCTAATAATAAACATTACATATAAGCTATCCAATTTGACAAAATATAAGGAATAACTATGACAACTGAATTAACGCGCCGTGATTGGCTTGTTGGTGGGGCAACTGTTGCAGGTAGCATGCTCGTTTCAAAAATGGTATCCGCACAAACAGTTCCTAATCCAAACTTAAACCCAACACCTGAAAATCCAATTCGTGCTGGGTTCAATGAAAATGTCTATGGTCCCTCACTTAAAGCAAAGAAAGTAATGGATAAAGCCGCCGAAACAGCTCACTTATACAACTTTTTTGAACAACGGACGTTAAATCAAGTTATTTCGAAAATGGAAGGTATTCCGGGATCGCATATTGCGATCGGCAATGGGTCAACGCCATTTCTTGAAAAAGCCGCAATGGCCTGTGCCATTAAGGGCGGCAAAGTCCTCGCCCCAGATCCGACTTATCAAAGCGTAACGGGCACCGCTAAAATGCTCGGAGTTGAGGTTGTGTCTGTACCTGTAGGTGATGATTTACATATTGATTTAAACGCCATGCGCAGTGCAATGACCGATGACATTAAATTGGTATACTTATGTAACCCCAATAACCCTATTCCAAGTATTATTGAGAAAAATGCACTTAAAGATTTTTGTCTTGAAATGTCAAAACGTGCCCTAGTCGTAATTGATGAAGCTTATTTTGAATATGTGAATAATCCAGATTTTCAATCAATGAAGGATTTGGTTGTCGATAATAAGAACATTATCATTTGCCGCACGGCTTCTAAAATTCACGGATTTGCGGGTGTTCGTATAGGGTTTGCATTCGCCCATCCTGAAACAATGCGCTATATTGCAGGGCCATTTAATTTATCGCTTGGTAATGTTGCAGTCGCAGGTGCAATCGAAAGCTATCAAGACATAGAATATCAATCAATCATCAAGCAAAAAAACCGTGAAAGCATGGATATTTTAGAAAAGATGTTTGAAGATTTAAACTTGGAATATGTAAAGTCCAACACCAATTTTGCCTTCTTTAATGCGGGTCGACCATCAACCGAAGTTGCAGAAGAATTAAGAAAACACGGTATATGGAGTGGTCGCCCATTCCCACCATTTACAAATTGGGTAAGAATGAGCACCGTAAAACCAGAAGAAATGCAATATGTAGCGGATACTTACCGTAAAGTATTTGGCTAATATTATTCTATTCTAATTTAAGAAAAAGCATCTGTGGATTACTACAGGTGCTTTTTTATTCCTTGGATTCAAGTTATATATATGGTTATATATGTTACATTATTTCAATAATAAAAAATAACGTAAAAATATTTGGACAATCATATTATGACAAAAACCATAACTCGCCGTGACTGGCTTACGGGATCAGCTACCGCAGCTGCAGCAACTCTTGCCTTATCAGGCAGTAAAGCCGCCTCACAATCATTCATGGCACCCAATGTTAATCCGACCGCGGAAAACCCAATTCGTGCGCATTTAAATGAAAATGTTTACGGGCAATCTTTAAAAGCAAGAAAAGCAATTGCTGACTCTGCGGATGATTCACATAAATATGCCTTCCAAACTTTATTTCAATTATTAGGACTGATGGCGAAATTAGAAGATATTCCTCAAGAATATGTCGGCCTTGGTGCTGGTTCTACGGAGTTTTTAGAAAAAGCAGCCGTATTCAATGCGCTTGCTGGCGGTGATATTTTATTGCCTACGCCAACATATGGTGACATCGCCCGTTTTGGTCGCACACTTGGTTCAAAACTTATTGAAGTACCGGTCAGCGATGACATGGCCATCAATTTGGATGCTATCCGCGCCGCAATGACGAAGAATGTGAAATTAATATATCTTTGTAATCCAAATAATCCAATTCCAACCATCATTGAAAAAAATGCTTTAATAGAATTCATCAATGAATATTCCGACCAGGCAACAGTATTAATTGATGAAGCATATTTTGAATATGTGGATAATGAGAATTACGAGAGCATGATCGGCATGGTCAAAGAAAATAAAAATGTGATTGTTACACGCACCGCATCAAAAATTCACGCATTTGCCGGCATGCGCTTTGGTGTCTGTTATGCGCATCCCGATATTATTAAAAAAATGTTCGGATTATTCACAAACACATTAGCTCTTCCAGCAATGCGCGGCGCGATCGCCAGTTATCAGGATATGGAATATCAAGCTTTTTTGAGACAGAAAAACAAAGAATGCCAAACAATCGTTTCCAATATGCTTGATGAACTAAATCTTGAGTACGTGAAAAGTAATGCGAACTTTATCTTTTTCAATGCGGGACGCCCATCTAAAGAAGTCGCTGAAATTATGAAAAAACATCATATTCTTACTGGTAGAGAATTCGCACCATTTACAAACTGGGTGAGATTAAGTTTATCAAAACCGGAAGAAATGCAATATTTCGTTGAAAAATATAAGCAAGACTTCGGTTAATCATAAAATATCAGGGAGGATATAATGACAGGAGAATTAACAAGAAGAGACTGGTTAGTCGGAACGTCAGCCGTCGCTGGCGGCGTTATGCTTGGAAGTAGTGCATCCGCACAAGACATGGGCAGCATTATGAATATGGGGGCACCAATTAGTCCTGAAAACCCAATTCGTATGACCAATAATGAAAACCCTTATGGTATCAACCCAAAGGCGATGAAAGTCATAGTTGAGGCCTATAAGCTTGCTCATACTTATAATTTCACCATACGAGGAGAATTAATCAAAGTCATTGCTGAAATGGAAAATATTCCGGAAGAATGCATTGCCGTTGGCGCCGGGTCAGGCGAATACCTAATGGCAACAGGCGCTCTTTGCGGTATGTCAGGCGGTGATATGATCGCCCCTTATCCAACATTCGGTGGTATTTTAAGGTCCGCAAGAAATTTCGGTGCCAATATCATTACTGTCCCTGTAGCAGATGACTTAACCATTGACTTAGATGCGATGAGAAAAGCCGTTACAGATAAAACAACGTGTATTTATCTCTGTAATCCAAACAATCCAATCCCAAGCATTATTGAAAAAAATGCATTGGAAGAATTCTGGCTTGAATTTTCGCAAAAGGAGGTGATTGTGATTGAGGAGGCGTACTATGACTCGGTACGTGATGATAGTTTCTCGACGATGGCACACCTTATTAACGATAATCCACATCT
>NZ_CBFIEP010000004.1:0-4325 GCF_965661635.1 Pseudemcibacter sp.
AGGCCAATCAGAAGTCGCCGTAGCAGATCTTGTAGATATGTTTGTCTTGTTGCTCTCGCCTGGCGGAGGAGATGAATTACAAGGTATTAAACGAGGAATTATGGAACTCGCTGATCTAGTCTTTATAAATAAGGCGGATGGTGATTTTAAAGCGGCGGCGCAAATTGCGGCATCAGACGTTAAAAACGCGCTGCATTTAGTGAAACAAAAGTCTGAAAATTGGACTGTGGACACGCTTGAAATCAGTGCCTTAAAAAACCAAGGTATTCAAGATGTCTGGCAAAAGGTTTTAGAATTTAAAATGACTATGATTGAAAGTGGTGAATTTAATGCGAGACGCAATCAGCAATCAATCGATAGTATTTGGTTTGACATAAGCGATTTATTAATTGCAAATATTAAATCGAAAAATGAAGCCGATATTTCTATACTTGAGCAAAAAGTTGGCAAAAATGAATTAACCTCCAGACAGGCAGCCGAGAGGTTAATTGATAAACTGCTGAAAAATTAATTATTTTTCAATTGGTTTATAAATAATAGCAAACATAATGCCGCCAGCCATACTTGAAGTAATATTTATGACATTATCGACGAGTACTGCCGGTATTTCAAAAGGCAGCATGCTATAATAAACCCAAGTTAAACACGAAATAATCATGCCTATTACAGCGCCAATTTTTGCACCTTCCTTTATGCTGCCGTCTTTTCGCATTTCGACATATACATATGCATATAAAACGGTCATTACTAAATAAGCCATTATTGTATATGGCATCATTTGCGCAAGCTCTGCTTCTGGTCGTCCAAGCGCCATAAAGCTTTCAAGTGGCTCAATTAGCAACATCGTGCCTAAGGCACCAACGACTGACATAGCGATATAAGCCGGAATTATTGACAGCCAAAATCTTTTAATATTCATATTTTTCCCTCTCTTTTTTATGCTCCCGTGTGAATTATGGTATAATTCAATCAAAAAAGTCAAATTTGAAATGATCAGGATTTTCTAAAATAAAACTAGATATACAGCCATTATTTCGCCTCTTCATGTTTTCTTCAACTCTTCTCCAACAAAATTCTACAAACATTCATTGATTATCCAAGTTCTCCTCAAGCATAGAAATTAGGATCTCTATAAATATATCCTTGTGAAATAAACAACAGATAATTTTAAGGATAATAAAATGACTGCTTTAAAGAAAAGAGAAGTATCAAGTGAAGTACAAGGGCCCGTATTTGTTCCAGCAATGGATTTATATGCCGCAAATGAGAATGTGGATAAGCGATCATATCGGTTGACCAATATAGATATCGTCAGGGGACTTGTAGTACTTATAATGGCGCTTGATCATGTTCGGGATTATATGATGGTTGGTGGGGTTCAGGACCCGATCGCGCAGCCTGATATCAGTTTGGGATTATATATAACGAGGTGGATAACAAATTTTTGCGCACCAGTATTTATTTTTCTTGCTGGTACATCAGTTGGTTTAATGACTGACCGCCGTTCAAAAAATGAGATAAGTGCTTTTGTATTTAAACGTGGACTTTGGTTAATTTTAATGGAAATTACAATCGTCGCGACTGCTTGGACATTTACTCCTTTAGGTGAAGCTGCAATTGGGGGGCTTACCATAGTTCCTTTGCAGGTAATTTGGGCATTAGGAGCGAGTATGATTTTCTTAGCGGGGGCCCAATTTTTTGGCCCTAAAGTATGTTTGGTATTAGGTGCTGCGATTATCAGTTATCATAATCTATTAGATGGTATATGGCCTGTTGGAACATTGTTTGGCGAAGGTACAGATGCATTCTGGACAACATTACACAGTCAGAACACGGTTATATTTGGTCAGTTCTATATTAATACAGTTTATCCATTATTGCCTTGTGTTGGTATTATGTTGTTGGGTTATGGTTCTTCTTCCATTTTTAAAAAGGCACCAAAAGAAAGGAATACTCTTTTACTTAAAATTGGTTTGATCTTTGTTGCTGCGTTTTTTGCTATTCGCTTCACAGGTGGTTACGGTGACCCTAATCCATGGCAGGTGCAGGATTATGGTCTTCAGGCAACAATTTTTGATTTCATGAACGTTAGCAAATATCCAGCAAGCTTTCTTTATATACTTGCGACACTTGGCGTAATGTCGATAGTTTGCTCTTTTGCTGATAAATTAAAAGGGCCGATAAAGAATGTTCTAGTAATGTTTGGTAGAGTTCCCTTCGCATTTTATATCGCTCATTTATATCTAATACATGCATTGAGTGTAGGTTTGGGAATGTTGCAAGGGTTTGAATTTAATCAGATGATGCATTTCTTTCCTTTATATCCAAAAGGATACGGTGTTGGATTGTTAGAAGTGTATTTAATTTGGGGACTTGTCATTGCAATTCTTTATCCATTTTGTAAATGGGTCGCCGAGATTAAACGAACACGTAAAGATTGGTGGTTAAGTTATCTATAAGAAAGATAATTAGATCAATGATAAAAAAATATGCGCTTCGTCATAAATGGCGAGGCGCCTTTTATTTGAAAAAATATGTAAAATACCTTATCTATATGTCAGGAAGAATATAATATTTTTATGCATTTTTAACTTATATTTCTTGACGTATTTCATTCGATCCCCTATATACCGCTTTCAAGTTTTATAAGGGCTTTTAACGATTCTAATAGTGAATTGTGAATAAAGCCACTAAACATAAGAATTTAAGTTAAGGAAAAGACGATGTCACGAGTATGTGAATTAACAGGCAAAGCTGTAATGAGCGGTAATAATGTGAGCCATGCGCTTAACAGAACCCGTCGTAAATTCCGTCCAAATCTTACAAAAGTAACTTTGATGAGTGATGCACTTGGTCAGTCTGTTAAAATGAAGATTTCTGCGCATGCACTTCGCAGTGTTGAGCATAACGGTGGTTTGGACAATTTTCTAGTGAAAGCTAACGATGCTGTTCTTTCACTAAAAGCAAGACGCTTAAAGAAAAATATCAAAAAGAAATTAGCTGCTGCTTAATTCTTTTTGAATTTTACGTTATTTAAAGCCGCTGATTTTCAGCGGCTTTTTTTATTGTTTTTACTTGTTTGATATTATCTAATTTGAAAAATAGATTGCATTTTAAAAAAATGATAAGAAAATTTTCATATCCTTGTTTTATAACAGTAATCTTAGTCAGTGTGTTTTCAGTATTTTTTCGTTTATTTTAAGCACGATTTACGTATGTCTATAATTCGGTAAATAGTGTGAGATAATAGAGGTAGAACATGAATAAAAGAACGGCATCAAATGCTATCGTTAAAGCAGCTAAAATAGCTTTCCAGCAGAATGGGTATCATAAAACCACTGTGGAAGATATTTTTCAACAAGCTAATTTAAGTATTGAGGAATTTGATGATGCCATTGGATCAAAAGAAAAATGCTGCTTAAAAGTTCTTAAAGCTTATACGGCTGATATGAAAAAGAAGCTTGCAGAATACGAAGAAAATATGAATTCAAGGCAGCGTTTAAGTCTGTATCTTGATGATTTTTTTGATAATGCCGATGACATTGCTGAAAATGGTAGTGCTATGTTCAATCTTTATTGTGCTCTGAGAAACATGGATACTGACCTATCGGATGCAGCAGAAGGTTTGCTAAATTAACAAAAAAACTGGATTGATGAACAATTTGTCAACATGCTTAAAACCCAGAGTGCCGTTAATCAGGGTGATCGTTTAATGGCGGCGCTTCATGGTCTATTCTTTTTAGCATGCCTTAAAAATGATGCCGCTATGTTTAAAAGCCAAATAATCCAATTAAAATCATGGATCAGGTCAATGTAAAAATAATATGGTCTTGACGTTGCCATAATGATAAGCCACTTTGTGATAAACAATAATTCAGAGTGCGCCTATTGTCCGAAACAGAAATTCAAGAAAAATCAGGCCTAGAAGCGATTAAGGTTTATTTTAAACCGACAGTGTTTGCTATATTGTTTTTAGGGTTTTCTTCTGGTGTTCCATACGGCGTGTTAACAGGGGCCCTAAGCTACTGGGTGTCGAAAATTGAACTTAGTCCCAGTGAAATTAGCCTTTTATTAGCCGCGGGCTTTCCGTACACAATCAAATTTTTATGGTCACCAATTATTGATCAGGCGAAATTACCTATCCTGAATAAATTGCTTGGGCAGCGGCGAAGTTGGTTGATTTTATCTCAAATTTTTCTTGCCGGAAGCATTATATGGCTAGGCTTTACAGATCCGCTTGAAAATTATTCGCAGACTTATATAGCGGCCTTTTTGATCGCCTTGTTTGGTGCAACGCAAGATATTGTGATCGATGGATTTCGTAT
>NZ_CBFIEP010000005.1:0-43064 GCF_965661635.1 Pseudemcibacter sp.
TGCCATTAAAGATGGCGAAATCTACGTTTTTCCGATTGAGAAATAGATTTTTTCTTAGGTCTGTTTCCGACCCAAAGCGGACATTGGGGCGGGGCGCGCGTGTGCTTCTCTTTTGGTATAGACACGCTAATTAAAAACAATGATCATCATTTAGGAGCAGCTTATGAAAGATGATTATTCAAGACGCACCGTTATAAAAGCAGGTGCTGGAACGGTACTCGCATTATCTGGAGCGGCCGAAATGGCAAACGCACAAGAAAATAAAGGTATGATGATGGCTTCAGATGACCTAGATGCTGTTGAATTTGGTCAATCATTGCGAGGTATGGGTTTCAATTTGTTAGTGAGCGATTTAGACGCAACCCTTGAATTTTCAAAAGAAATTCTCCATGCAACAATTATAAACGCGAGCGAAGGTTTTGCCGTTGTGCAAAGAAGCGGAGCAATTTGGATGCTCCACGCTGATAGTACATATCATAGTAACCCGCTTGCTGGGTTTGTTAAGGGTGTTGAAGGTCGTGGTCAAGGTATTGAACTACGACTATATGATCTTGATCCCGATAAAGCGGAAGCCCGCGCCAACGAAAAAGGTTATACAGTATTAGCAGGTTCCGCTAATAAGCCACACGGTTTAAGAGAGTGCTATATTCTCGATCCGGATGGGTATTGCTGGGTTCCTAGCCGCGCATTACGCGAAGGCGAAGAATAATTATTTATGAGTGACCTTTGGGTCTAAATCAAAACTTCTTGCTAATGATTCCAGTCTCTTAATGACCACATCATTCGTAATATCTTTCTTTTCTCTATTAATTCTGAGTAATAGAGTATCTTCATTAACGTCTAATTTTGCAATCTTCAATCCGCGTTCCGTACCCGCAGACAATCTTTGCGCCAACCTTAGTGCCATGCCGATTTTACGGGCATAATCTAAGTCATACTTGTTAATTAAAGATGCTGCTACTTCAACTTGATCACTATATTGTCTTGAACCTCCATAACATGTATATAAAGCCATTGAGATTAGTCCAACCCCCCAGTGATTAATGCCCCCGAAACGACCATATAAAACTTCACCAACCACTTTATCTGCCCGGTACTCTGGATGACCGCGCCAACCGACATCACTCAATATACAAATTGCTAAACGTAGTCTTTTTTGTTCATCGGATTCATTATCAAATAACGGATCAATCCAATTATAAAGCCTTTGTCCATGTTCGGGAAAACGACCTGTCATTTCTGCAACTTGATGACAACCAACGATAAGCGGATCTTGTGTGCGGACTTCATCACTCATACCATCATAAAGCACCCCTTCTCGAACACCGAAACCGGATACAACAAATTTTGATGATTTTAAATTTTTAAGAAGATGATATAGCGTTAACGATGCAAGCGAGATAATCTTTGCCCGTTTTTCCGATATTAATCCACGGTATTGATAAACTTCAACTAAACGCATTTTTGAAACTTTTTTAGCCAGCGACATTATTTCATTCACAGGAATGATATAATTGTGCATATTTATATGTGGATAATCGATCATATCCATATGAATACGCGCAAGTGAGCGCCACGCACCACCAACGGCATAAAACTTCTGGCCTTTGTTTTCAGATAACCAATTAATTTCAGCTAAATTCTTTTTTACCATTCTTTTAGGGTTATCAAACCATTTGCCTTCTTGATCTTGAAGTCTAAGAGGACCAATTGGTAGCGTACATTCATTATTAACGTTACGGTCTTTAATGGTCGCCAGTTCAAGACTACCACCACCAAGGTCAGCCATTACACCTGAAGCGTGCGGTACTGCACAAATCACGCCATTCGCAGAAAGCCTTGCTTCTTCAGTACCTTTGATAACTTCAATTGAAAGTCCAGTGTAATCTTTAATGCGTTCAACAAATTTCGGGCCGTTTTTCGCATCCCTTACCGCTGATGTTGCAATTATTCGTGGATCATCAATTCCCATTTTCACAATCAACATTGAAAAACGTTTCAACGTTTTTTCAGAGAGTTCCATTGCTTCATCGATCATATTACCCGTTTCAGCAACACCACGACCAAGGCCACAGAAAACCTTTTCGTTAAAAACCACATATGGTGCGCGTTCACGGTTTTCATATACAACCAATCGAACCGTATTTGATCCGATATCAATTATGGCAAACTTTCCCAAAGATTTCTTCCCTACTTTTTATTTACTCGTTAGTCTTTGTCTTCTTTATTTACCGTCCCTACGCCGGAAAGACTAGGATTAGTCATGAAATATTCGTGCGCTGAGAACGCTTCTTCAAGTTCATTAACTTTATCATATGTACCATCTTCTTTTAATAACCAGCTTTGCATAGTGTCTTTCATATTTGAAACCATAATTTGATCAAGAATTTGCGAATGAACTGTTGGGTTTTCAATTGCTACTAATACTTCAACGCGACGATCAAAATTACGCGGCATCCAATCTGCCGAAGAAATGAAAACTTTCGCTTTTGGGGATGGCAATTGATGCCCATTACCAAAACACACAATTCTTGCATGCTCTAAAAATCGTCCTACTATACTTTTCACTCTAATGTTTTCTGACAATTCTTTAACGCCGGGTCTTAAACAACAAATCCCACGCACAACCATGTCAATAGAAACACCTGCAATCGAAGCCTCATATAATTTATCAATAATGATTGGATCAACTAAAGCGTTTAATTTAAACCACATATTTGCTGGCTTTCCATTTTTTGCGAATTCAATTTCCTTATCAATCATTTGCATTAATTGCTTTCTGATCCCTTTAGGCGAAATGGCAATTTTTTGAAGTGATTGTGGTACCATGTTCCCCGTTAAATAATTGAATATGTGTACCGCATCTTGCCCTAATGCCTTATTATCTGTAAAAAATGATGCATCAGTATAAACTTTTGCAGTTTGCGGATGATAATTTCCTGTGCCAAAATGAAGATAGGATTTTAATCCCTCCTCTTCTCTTCTAATCACTACAGAAATCTTTGCATGGGTTTTAAGTTCCAGAAAGCCAAAAACAACCTGAACCCCTGCTCGTTCCATATCCTGTGCCCATTTGATGTTTCTTGCTTCATCAAAACGTGCCTTTAATTCAACGAGTGCGGTCACAGATTTACCCGATTCAGCAGCTTTGATTAATGCTTCTACGATTGGACTATTATCACCGGTACGATAAAGTGTCTGTTTAATCGCCAAAACATTCTCATCAGCGGCAGCTTGTTGAATAAAGCTTACAACCACATCAAAACTTTCAAACGGATGATGGACCACGAAGTCTTTTTGATTAATTGCGGCAAATATATCACCATTAAATTCTTTTACCCGACTTGGGAAACGAGGACTAAAAGGCTTAAAGGTTAAATCTTTTCGGTCATCAACGATTAGATCACTAAGCTCAGATAGGCCGAGTATCCCTTCTACATCAATTATTTCCTCTTTACGCACATCCAATTCTTTACGGATAATACGGCGTAAATTTTTAGGCATACTTTTATTCACTTCAAGTCGAACAACATTTCCACGCCGGCGTCTTTTTAACGCACTTTCAAAAACCAGAACCAAATCTTCAGCCTTTTCTTCAACTTCAAGTTCACTATCACGGATAATTCTGAAAACACCCTCGCCTTTTAATTTATAACTTGGAAAAATAAGTTTCACAAAAATACTTAAAAGGCTTTCAAGAGAGATAAAACGTATTTCAAGTCCATTATCCGGCAATCTGATAAAACGTTTCGTTTGTGCGGGGATAGGAATGAGCGCCAAAAGCGCTTTTTTATCAACATTTCTTCGCAAGTCTACAATCAATGAAAAACCAAGGTTAGGAATAAAAGGAAATGGGTGGGCTAAATCAATTGCAAGCGGTGTTAAAATTGGAAAAACATTTTCAAGAAAATATTTTTCAAGCCATATCATTTCAGTATCTGTAATTTCATCAACCTCAAGAAGGTTTAAATCATTGTTTTTTAATTCTTCTAAAAGGTTTCTACATTCTTGTTGTTGTTTTTCTACAAGTTCAACAGCCAATTCATTTATGCTCGCGAGCTGCTCGGAAGGTGATAAACCATCATCACTCACCATTTCTTTATTCGCTTTAACAAGTCCGCGCAATCCTGCGACACGAACCATATAAAACTCATCAATATTACTACCAGAAATGGAAAGAAAACGTAACCTTTCTAAAAGCGGGAAATTTTTATTAGATGATTGTTCCATCACGCGCTTATTAAATGCAAGCCAAGAAGTTTCTCTATTAATCATTCTTTTTGAAATATCAAAATCTTCTACACTCATCTTATTTTTCAACTTTCTCGCCCAATGCTCTTTTAACTATTGCACTTGTGATTTTCTTTTTTTCTATCAATGAAATTTCATCAACATCAGCAACCAGATCCCTTATAGCAGAAAAAGACCTCTCCGTATTTTTCATAATATACTTCAATACCTTTTCAGAAATCTTAACCTGCCGATCGGCAAATTGTTTTACTATCACTGCTTTTAAAAGCTCATCATCGGGCTCTTTGATCTTAACCGCATTTGCGGCCAATAAACGTGATGATAAATCAGCAAGATCGATACTCCATTTTTTTGGATGTTCAATTGATGTAAGCAGCAAATAACCGCCATGTTCCATCACCCAATTATAAAGATGAAGTAAATTTTCTTGGGATTGCTGATTTTCAAGATTTTCAAGCACATCTTCAATGATAATGAGAAAATTTTCATTGCTGGTAAAATCAAATGATTGAAGTTGATCAAGTTTAATAACTTGTGCACCCGTCATTTTTTGCCACACATGACATAAATGCGTTTTACCGCACCCCGTTGGCCCATAAAGGATTAAACAATGCCCGCCATTCCAATTGGGCCAGTTCCCGATCCAGGAAACGGCTTCTTCATTTGATTTTGATGGTAAAAAATCCTCTTCCGCGAGCGCCTCTTTGATGGGCAACTCCAGTAAAAGCTG
This sequence comes from Pseudemcibacter sp., assembly GCF_965661635.1. Lineage (NCBI taxonomy): Bacteria > Pseudomonadati > Pseudomonadota > Alphaproteobacteria > Emcibacterales > Emcibacteraceae > Pseudemcibacter > Pseudemcibacter sp. Next base: position 4,982 of record NZ_CBFIEP010000005.1, read on the forward strand.
TTCCGGATCTTTCGGTGCCCCCTTTGCCACTAATTAAACCTTCCTGACGTTGCAACATTTGTTAAACCGATTTCCCAATTTTCTGTTTCTTCATTTTGGGAAAGTCTAACCCCTTGTTGCGCAAGTGAAAGTACGAGCTGTTCCGCTTCACCCGAAAATTCAATTTCCAGATCAACCGTTTCAATATTTAAGCTTTTAAGGTCAACTTTTTTAACCAAATTCACTTTTTCAAGCTGTCTTTGCATGATCACCCAATCATTGATTTTTTCAAGATCACCACGCACAGCTATTTTCGATGAAATACCGTAATTGACCAAAACCTGCATTTTCCATAAGTCATCAACCCAACCGCTAGCGGCGTCCACACCCGCCATATATAGCGCTTCAAGATTACTTTTCCCTGTTTCATCATAGGCGGGTAAAGTCACAGATAATGTTTTCGGTTCATAATAGGCTTCTTCAACCAAGCTATTTTGCTTAAGATGAATATCAAGTGATATTTTATCACCGGAAGCACTTTTTCTTAAATTCGCAACCGCAATTATCAATTCGTTTAGTGCGCTTTTCTCAATGAAAGACGCAATAGAGCGTTGATCATCATTTTTTGCCTGTAGCGCACTGATATAAAAACGATTTTTAAGGGTCGGTGCTGGCGTATCAACGGGTACAAGGTTATTTGTCATGTCATAATTTTGCCAAGCCTCACGCCAAAGATTGTCTTTTTCCCATAATCGTAATGTGCCACCCTCTTCAAAGACAGGCAATACGCTTACCGCGCGGCCAAGCGTTTCCGCATAAGGGATTTGATTATTACTAAGCACATCATTAATTTTATCGCGATTGAAATGCACCACAAGCGACGCAATATAACGCACACTTGAACGTCGTTCATTATTAATTTCAAAACCATTAACATAATCCTGAACATCAAGATCGCTAAATTCCGGCAATCTATCCATGTCCGTTGTCAGGATCATACGGCGAAATAAACGCATCAAGGATTCGCGCTGCCCTTTGCGAAGGGCGCGATCACGCGCGGTCGCAACATTTCTCGACGTTTCATCGACTTCCATGTTGTAAATTGTATAAATATCCGCTTCGCGGTTTATATCCGCAAAGCCATTTTGCGCATTTGCCTGATTTGCCGTCAACATTAAAAAGCTAATGCAACACATTAAAAAAATAACATAAATTTTTATATTTAAATAATTTATTGTCAATTTATATACTCATTAATCATTCAAGTTGACTTGATCATAATATGGCATCTAGGCAGCACTATGGCAAGCCTTATAGCGCAGCTATATGACGCTTTCATTGCATTAAATTGATATTGCAAAATATGTAAATTTTTATAGCCTTTTACCCTGTTTATGCTTATATCTGTATCTATTATTTTTAAAGAGGAAAGTACATTCAAATTGTCTGATCAAGATAAATCCTACAGTTATAAAGATGTCGGCGTTGATATTGACGCGGGTAATGCCCTTGTCGATGCGATTAAACCGGCCGCCGCCTCCACCAAAAGATCCGGTTGCGATGCGGGACTTGGCGGGTTTGGTGCCCTTTTTGACCTTAAAGCCGCAGGGTTTGAAGATCCTATCCTCGTGTCCGGTACGGACGGTGTCGGCACAAAATTAAAAGTCGCGATCGAAAGCGGCAAACATGACACCGTGGGTATTGATCTTGTGGCCATGTGCGTCAATGATTTGATCGTACAGGGGGCGGAGCCCCTCTTCTTCCTTGATTATTATGCCACCGGGCATTTAACCATCGAAGTTGGCAAAGCCATCATTGAAGGCATCGCTGAAGGTTGCCGTCAATCAAATGCCGCGCTTATTGGCGGCGAAACCGCCGAAATGCCGGGCATGTATTCAGATGGTGACTATGATCTTGCTGGTTTTTGTGTGGGTGCCGTTGAACGGTCCCGCGTCATTGACGGCAAATCCGTCGGCGAAGGGGACGTTGTCCTCGGCCTTGCGTCAAGCGGTGTTCATTCAAACGGATTTTCACTGGTTCGTAAACTGGTTGAGGTATCCGGCGGCGACTATAACGCCCCCTGCACCTTCGAAGATGGCAAAACAATGGGCGAAGCATTGCTTGAGCCCACAAAAATATATGTAAAAAGCTGCCTCGCCGCCTTAAAAGCGGACTGCGTTAAAGGTCTTAGCCACATAACGGGCGGCGGATTTGTTGAAAATATTCCGCGCGTCTTACCTGACGGCGTCACCGTTGATGTTGACGCGAGCGGCTGGACACTGCCACCCGTGTTTGACTGGTTACGTGTAACTGGCAACATTACTCCGCTTGAAATGGCGAAAACATTTAACTGTGGTATCGGCATGGCCGTGATTGTTCCGGCGGATAAAGTCGCTGAAGCCACCAAAATTTTTGAGGATCACGGTGAAACGGTTTATCATATTGGCACGGTACGCGCGAAAAAGGCGCAAGAGCCATCAACAACCGTTAACGGATCTGCTGGCAGTTGGGGATATCCCGATGCCTGGACCGCGAAATCAGCACATTAGGATTAAAATCAATGATTGATGTCGCAGTTCTTATTTCAGGTAGCGGTACAAACCTTCAAGCATTGATCGATAATTGCGCCCGTGATGATTTTCCGGCGCGCATTGTTTTGGTGATATCCAATAACCCGGATGCCAAAGGGTTGGAACGCGCCGAAAAAGCAGGCATTCCGACAAAAGTCATCAACCACCGCGACTATCCGGACCGGGAAACATATGATGATCAACTCGACGAAGCCTTAAATGAATGCGGTGCGAAGCTTATCTGCCTTGCCGGGTTTATGCGTATCTTAGATGCGCGCTTCGTCAATCGCTGGCGCAATCGCATGCTGAATATTCATCCGTCATTATTACCGAGCTTTAAAGGGCTTCATACACATGAACGCGCCATCGAAGCGGGTGTGCGTTTCACCGGATGCACCGTTCATTTCGTTAATCCGGAACTGGATGATGGCCCGATCATTACCCAAGCGGTAGTTGCCATTAACCCTGACGAAGGCGCAGATAGCCTTGCAGAGCGTATCCTTTCACAAGAACATATTATCTATCCCCAAGCGTTAAAACTGGTCGCCGAAGGGCGTGTCCGCGTCGTCGGCAACAAAGTCACCATCCGCGATGCCGATTATGAAAATTTAATGTGCGTTAATCCGAAGGCAGAGTAGAAATTACAAGGCCCTTCTGAACTCTAATTTACTTAATGATTGATAACCTCTAGGACTATCGTTTGGCATCTTTAAAGGATTTGAACCTCCTCCATATTCTAATGATTTTTGTCTGGGCCAATTAAACCAAGGTAATAAATCAACAATCCTTCCTTCCGTAATTTCTTCATCTGTAATTTCTAAGGTGGCGCTTTTAAGGCTATACCCCTCCCCGAAACTCGCTTCAAGATCATCTGGATCAACCCGCTTCACAGAAGCCGGATCATCAAGATCGTCAAAAGTCACAAAAAGTGGATAATGTACTCTAGGTATAGATTTAATTTCGCCTTTATGTGAATTAACTTCACTTGCTGGCACTATTCTTGAGTCCATTCCAGACCCAACCTTCGAAGTTGCAAAGACGTGCAATGCAAGCGATGGCGTAGCGTTTGAAAGCAATACAAATAAATATTTACCATTTGGAAGTTCTATTATACTAGCCTCACCTTCATGTGAATCTCTAACGGATCGAATTTCTTGCCAAACATCAGGATATTGACGCCATTTAACAGCCACAACGGACGATCCAATAACAACCCCTTCTGGCGTTTCAACTTCGACTGTTAGTTTTTGATTCCAAGCATAGCTAGGGTAAGCTATTTTATAACTTACATAAAAGAATGCAATGATACCTAAGAAAATCAATAATTTCTGATGCTTAATCATTAAATTTTGCATGTCTTCCCCCATTATTTCTGCCATACCGCTTTAAATTCGTCAGTCATTATTAATTTTAAAGATAAAAATAGTGTTAAGACATAAAAAAAGCCGCTCGCATTTCTGCAAACGGCTTTTCAAATCAATTTATATCTTAAATCGAATTAACCAACGATCTGGGCGTCGTTGAAGAAATATTCGATTTCGATTTTTGCGTTTTCAAGGCTGTCTGAACCGTGAACGGAATTTTCACCGATATCAATCGCGTGTGTTTTGCGGATTGTACCTTCTGCGGCTTCTTCTGGGTTTGTTGCACCCATGATTTCGCGGTTACGGGCAACGGCATCTTCGCCTTCTAATACTTGAACCACAACTGGCTCAGACATCATGAATTCAACAAGTTCACCGAAGAATGGACGCTCTTTATGAACGGCATAGAAACCTTCTGCTTTTTCACGAGAAAGTTTTACACGCTTTGAAGCCACAACACGTAGGCCGCCGTCTTCAAGCATTTTTGTAATTGCGCCTGTTAAGTTGCGTTTAGTCGCATCAGGCTTGATGATAGAAAATGTACGTTGTAGAGCCATTTTTATTTCCTTGAAATTAATTACTTAGCTGTTGGCGCGCGTTATAGTGCGAATTGGGGCAAACTGCAATGATTTATTTGTGATTGTTTTTTTAACACGTTCTGTTAAAACCCCATGCATGTTACAAATTACCGACCTCACATACCGCATTGCCGGAAAATTATTACTGGATAATGCAAGCGTCACTGTCCCCGACGGCCATAAAATCGGCATTGTCGGCAAAAATGGTGCCGGTAAAACCACGCTTTATAAATTGATTTTGGGTGAATTGGAAAGCGACGACGGCAACATCCGCGTCCGCAAAAACGCGGTTGTCGGTCAAGTTGCACAAGAAGCACCGGGTGGCCCGGAAACCCTGCTTGAAACGGTGCTTACGTCACATAAAGAAATGAATGCCTTAAACGCAGAGGCCGAAACGTGCCAAGATCCAGACCGCATAGCCGCCATTCATGAACGACTAGCCGATATCGGCGCCTACGAAGCAGAAGCCCGCGCGGCCAGCATTCTTTCCGGACTTGGATTTGATGATGCGGCACAAAGACGTGCGTGCAGCGAATTTTCCGGCGGGTGGCGCATGCGTGTCGCCCTTGCGTGTACGCTCTTCACGCAACCTGATTTACTGCTTCTTGATGAACCGACAAACTATCTTGATCTTGAAGGGGTACTTTGGCTTGAAAACTTTATCAGGAATTACCCTTATACTATCCTGATCATTAGCCATGACCGTGACTTACTCAATAGTTCAACAAGTGCGATTGTTCATTTGGAACAAAAAAAGCTTACCTTTTATGGTGGTAATTTCGAAAAATTTGAAAAAACATATCGTGAGCAACGGGAACTTCAACGCGCAGCGATAAAAAAACAAACCGCAGAACGTGAACATATTCAGAAATATGTCGACCGTTTCCGCTATAAAGCCAGCAAAGCAAAACAAGCCCAAAGCCGCCTTAAAATGTTAGAACGGATGGAACCGCTTGCGGCACTTGCTGAAGAGCACACCGTGCAATTTAATTTTCCAAATCCGGCAGAACTTGCCCCGCCACTGATCACAATGGATAAACTTGCGGTCGGTTACGAAGAAGGCAAACCGATTTTAAGAAACCTATCCTTACGCATTGATATGGAAGACCGTATTGCGCTTCTTGGTCAAAATGGTAACGGTAAATCAACTTTTGCAAAACTTTTATCGGACCGATTAAAAGCGATGGATGGCTCAATCGTAAGGTCACGCAAATTAGGTATTGGTTATTTCGCACAGCATCAAACCGATGAGCTTGACCCAAATGGCACCCCCCTTACCCATCTTGTGGAATTGATGAAGGGAAAAACGACCACTCAAGTTCGTGCCCGCCTTGGCGCTTTTGGTTTTGGTGTTGATAAAGCCGATAATAAAATTTCGACCCTTTCTGGCGGTGAAAAAGCGCGTCTTTTATTCGCGCTTATGAGCTTTAATGCGCCGCAGATGATTATTCTTGATGAACCAACCAACCATTTGGATATGGATAGCCGACAATCATTGATCCACGCCATCAATGAATATGAAGGCGCGGTTATCCTGATCAGCCATGATAGTTATTTGGTTGAAGCTTGCGCCGACCGCATCATGGTCGTTGATAAAGGCACGATTTCAAATTTTGATGGTGATTTGAATGACTATAAGAAATTAGTGCTGACGAAAAAAGTAGGCGCACCCAAAAAAGAGAAAAAAGAAAAATCCGTTAAACCGCAAAAGAAGACGGGCGATGTTGAACTTAAAAAAATGCGCGCCGATCATAAGGAAGCGGAAAAACAGGTTGAATTTTTAACCAAAGAAATTAAAAAATATAATAAGGCACTAACAAATCCTAAGCTTTATAATCAAAAAGATCCAAATGCGGCCAAGGCTTTAAGACAATTTACCAAAGAAAAGGCTGATCTTGAAACCAAACTTGAAAAAGTTGAAGAGCTATGGATGTCATTGGAAGAAAAAATAAACGCCTAGGCCTTTTTAGTCCAGCCACCGGTTTCCGTTTGCTGCCAATAAGTTAGATCATGTCCGTCAGTTTTATATTTACTCCAACGGCCGCGGGCTTCTTCCACCGCCGTTGGGTTATTACCATCAAACATTTCAAGAACACGTTTATAACCATCAAGCATTTCACATGTGGCCCCGTCCGTTAAAACGAGCACATCTGCGCTCGCAGGGTTATCATCATTTGTGGTGATATAAATGGGTTGATCTTCGGGGTGCTTGCTTTTTTCCGTATCATGGGCGAGAAAGCTTCCTTTATCAAACGTCCATAACATTTGATCGATATCATCCATTTCAACGGCACTCGGTACTTTTATCACGGCCTTCATATCCGCTTCCCGCACTTTTGATAAAAGTTTAGGAAGCGCAACACCAAGTGGTTGAAGGGTTAGATGATAAAAGCTTATTTCCATTGTTTGATCTTTGCTTAATCTTCAAAGTTATCTTTTACGAGGCGATCAAGCAGACGAACACCATATCCGGTCGCCCCTTTTTCCGCGACATCGGACGGTTTTTGACGCCATGCCGTCCCGGCAATATCCAAATGAGCCCACGGCACGTCATTGACGAACCGATGCAGGAATTGCGCGGCCGTGATGCTTCCGGCATATTTACCGCCAATATTTTTCATATCAGCAATATCAGAATTGATCATTTTATCGTAAGCATCACCGATTGGCATGCGCCATAATAATTCATCGACATCTTGTCCTGCTTTATTAAGCATTTCACATAATTCATCACTATTTGAGAACATACCTGCATATTCCTGACCAAGCGCCACCATCATCGCACCAGTTAAGGTCGCAAGATCAACCATAAATTTTGGCTTATGAGTATCTTGTGTATACCAAAGACAATCCGCAAGTACGAGGCGCCCTTCGGCGTCCGTGTTAAGAACTTCAATGGTTTGTCCCGACATGGTTCCCACAACATCGCCAGGGCGTTGTGCTGTGCTTGACGGCATATTTTCCACAAGTCCAACAACACCAACCACGTTTGCTTTTGCTTTTCTTCCGGCGATTGCCTTCATTGCACCAACAACCGAAGCAGAACCACCCATATCAAATTTCATATCGCCCATGCCTGCGCCAGGTTTAAGGGATATACCCCCCGTATCAAATGTGACACCTTTACCAATAAAGGCAACTGGTGCTTCGTCTTTTTTTGCGGAGCCATTCCAACGCATTATAACCATTAATGATGAACTTGCGCTCCCTTGACCAACACCAAGAAGAGATTCCATTCCGAGCTCTTCCATTTTATCTTCGTCTAAAATTTCAACCTCGATACCAAGTTTGGTCAAATCTTCGATTTGTGCTGCATAACTTTCCGGATATATCACGTTGCCGGGTTCTGTAACTAAATCACGCGCCCAGATCACGCCATCTGCAATTTTTTCAAACTCTTTAAATTCTTCATCGGCTAAATCTGCCTTGTGAGTCAAAAACTCCACGGCTTCAACGGACGGTTTTTTAACGTTTTTCTCGGTGGTATAATATTTATCAAATTTATATTGGCGCAATAAAACGCCCATCGCCGCGTGAGAAGCCAGCTGACCTTTAACAATTGTGACTTTCTTTTCATTGGAATAAATAAGTTTATTTATAATCTTTCCACCAAGTCGTTCCGAGAGAAGCGGTGTTACTTTTTCCATGTCACCAAGGCCAACCAATAGAATTCTGCTTGCAGCAACACCCGTTGGCGCCAATACTTCGACCATTTGGCCGAATGACCCTTTAAAATTGGAGGTATCAGCCGCTTTTTTAAGGGCACCATTCATTGCTTCATCAAGCTGAGCGGCAGGAGGACGAAATTCATAACCCTCTTTATTCTTAGGAGAAAAGACAACCAATGCCCCTTCAATGTTTGTATATTCGCCATTAATTTCGTTAATTGTTATTTTCATTTTTGCCTCAATTTCGTCTAGCTTGCATTTTATAGCGATTCATTAGTTTAAGAGATAAGGTGAGAATAGTCGCTAATCAAGTGAAATAGGTAACAATATTGTGGATTTTAATTTTATTCGCTGTACCATCGTAAAAAAAATATGTAATTAAAGCCCATGATTAAAACTCTAAAAATATTGGTCTTAGCTTTTATTGGTGCTTATGCATGTCTGACGACTGCATCTGCGCAAAATTTACTGACCGAAAATAAACAAATAGAGTTCGCAGCTGATAAAGTCATATATGACCAAGAAAACAATATAATCACCGCCAGCGGCAATGTAATCCTAAATCAAAACGGCAATTCGTTAAAAGCAGATAAAGTCATATATAATGCCACATCAGGTGAAGTAAGCGCTGAAGGTGGTATTACAATAAATGAAGCTTCCGGTAATATCCTTTATACGGAAAATGCAAATTTAAACGGCGACTTAAAAGAAGGTTTTATTAACAACACCCGTGTCATTTTCACAGACGGATCAAAATTAATAGCAAGAACCGGAGAGCGCAAAGGCCAATTAACAATATTGCAAAATGCGATTTATTCGCCTTGTGAATTTTGTTTGGAACCTGGCAAAGAAAATCCGACATGGCATATTAAAGCTGATGAAATCACTCATGACAGCGATGAAAAAACGATCCGATACAAAAATGTTAGGCTTGAAGTTGCTGGCATTCCAATTCTTTATTCACCATATCTTGCACATCCTGATCCTTCAGTACGCTCAAGATCCGGATTGCTACCCCCTACTAGATTAGGTAATTCAACAGAACTTGGCGCTTATATCTCTGTCCCATACTTTTTTGATATCAGCCAATCACAAGATTTTACATTTGAGCCTATTATAACAAGTCGCGAGGGCATTGTTTTCGCCGGAACTCATAGAAAGCATGTAGGAAATGGCATTTTTACAACCACTGCTTCATTCGCAAACGTAAATGAAAGAGATAATAATTTCATTAAAACCGGAGACCGCGAGTTAAGAGGACATATTTTTTCAGCTGGCGAATTTGATTTAACCAGCCTCGATAGTCTTGGTGGTGATTGGCAGTGGGACTATGCTGCAAATTGGGTTTCTGATGATACTTATTTAAGACGATATTATAGCGATAATACAGACGTACTTGAAAGCCATGCAAAAATAGAACGATTTTGGGATAAAAATTATGCCACTTTTGGTACTTATTTATTTCAAGGGTTGGATAGAGAAGACAATATAGATTTTACGCCTCAAGCACTTCCTTCATTTGCATTGAACATGAACCAAGATACTGGCTTTCTTAATAGTAGAGTGACATTTGATGCGAGCGGCATTCAAATTTACCGTAATAAAGGTATGCGTAGCAGACGTTTTAGTGCAAAAGCTGGTTGGGAAATTCCTTTTCAATCATCATTGGGGGACTTTTATAATATTTCCGCGACAGTCAGAAGTGATCTTTATAATAATAGTAATACAGAATTTCCAGATTTCCCACAATATGCAGGAATAGATGGCACACATTCACGATTATTGCCGAAACTTGCTTTGGATTGGCGCCTGCCATTCTTAAAATCTGGCGAGACAACCAGTCAAGTTATTGAGCCAATGTTCTCTATTATCGTGGCACCAACAAAACCTAATTTACCAGAAAATGTGGTTAATTTCACTAACGAAGACAGTCGTAATTTCGAATTTGATGAAAACAATCTCTTTAGCCATAATCGTTTTAATGGTTATGACCGCTGGGAAGGTGGTACTCGTGTAAACTTTGGTATGAGGTATAATCTCTATACCGATGATATCAATATGACTGCGACCATCGGCCAAAGTGTCAGACTTAATAATACGGAAACCTTTCCTGTTGGCTCAGGTTATGAAGGTAAAGCCTCTGACTTCGTTGGGCGTGTTGATTTAACGTTAGGAGAATACATTGATTATGTTCATCGCTTTAGATTGGACAAAAGAAGTTTTGCGCTTAGACGAAATGAAATGATCCTATCAGGAGGGCCAAAATGGCTCAAAGCATCACTGAGGTATTTAGACTTAGATTTAAACGATAACAATCAACTTGTCGGCACTGAACTAGAAAATAGACGTGAGATTGGGACTGGACTAAATGTCAACTTTGATGAAAAATGGTCTGCTCGTGGTTCTTGGGTTAGGAACTTATTAAATGATAAAACAATTTCATATGATGCTGGTATTTTTTATCAAGATGATTGTCTTGAATTTGGCCTTACTTATGAAAGACGTTTTACTTCGGATCGTGATATTGCACCCTCAAATATCATATTCTTCAAAATTGTTTTGAAAAACTTAGGATAATTATGGTTTATTTGACATAAAATGAACATAATTATGGATCAAAATTTCATTTAGATATATAAGAAGATCTTTAAAATATTATTTATGTCTATAAGGATATTTAAATAGTCATGGTTTTTAAAATTTGTCGAAATATTAGTATGAGAATAATGATAGTTTTTTGCAGTACTTTCCTGGCTTCAAAAGCAACATTAATGGCACAAACACAACAAGATCTTGATGATATCCAGCAAATTGTAGCACTCGTTAATGATGACGTTATCTCATTATATGATTTAAACCAGAGAGCACTATTGCTTGCCTTGTTTACTGGACAGAACCAAATATCACCAGAACAAATGCAGGTTTTACAAAGACAAGCAATGAATGCCCTTATTGATGATCGTTTAAAAGTTCAAGAATCGGAAGAATTTGAAGTCAGAATGTCAACGGCTGAACTTGAAGATTCATTTGCCAATTATGCTAATCAATTAGGTTTAAGTGCTGAAGCACTTGAAGAACAACTATCTCTTGCAGGGATACAAAAACAATCTTTAATCCAACAAATTAACGGTTCACTTTCTTGGCAAGGTATCGTTCAAGGCTTGTTAAAGCCTCAAGTAAACATTACTGATGATGAAGTATATAATGCCATTGAATCATTAGAAAGTAACAAAGGGAAATTTCAATATCAAGTCAGTGAGATTTTTATCCTCGTTACTGATAACGCCCGCAGACAGGAAAGTCTTGCAACGGCCAATACAATTTACGAACAATTACAATCTGGTGTGCCATTTACCGCTCTAGCTCAACAGTTTTCTCAATCGTCCACTGCCGCAGTAGGTGGTGACATGGGCCTAGTAATGGAAGAAAACTTACCAGTGGAAGTTAGAGAGAAAATTGTAACAATGGAAAAAGGTGAAATTTCTCAACCTGTCGAAACTGAAGATGGTATATATATCTTACAAGTTACTGATAAGTCACAAATTCTTACAATTACAGAAGATGACACAATAATTAATGTTAAATTTTTTCTGTTTGAATCTACGGAAGAAGAACTCGCACAAAATAATACTTTTCAGAAATTGTCCACTCATTTTGGATCAGAAAAAATATGTCAATCACCTATAGAAATTGGAGCTGAGTTAGGTGCTGTTGAAGCGAATGAACTCAGTATAAATAGAATTGGCAGTCTACCCGATCAGATCAAAAATAGTCTACTACCATTAGAAATAGGATATGGTACAAATTTCATTGAAGATCCTGATGGAATGGTATCTTATGTATTATGTGAAAAGAGAATACCTGAAGTTAACGTCCCTGACTTTGATGCTATGTTAGCCAATATGACGAACAGTCGCTTACAGCTTTTTGCGACACGTCATTTACGTGATTTGAGACGTGATGCCATTATTGATTTCAGATAATTGAGATAACAATATGGAGGGAACAGAAAATAAACTTCCTATTGCCGTCACGATCGGTGAACCTTCAGGAATTGGCCCTGAAGTCTTAATTAAATCATGGTTTAAACGCCGTGAACACTCTATCCCACCATTTTTTGTTATCGGAAGCCCCGATATCATTCAAAAGCATGCCCAACAAATCAGACTGCCAATTCCATTAGAAGTTATTGAGCATCCAAGCGAAGCAATTGAAATATATAATCGATGTCTCCCTATTGTTGATTTGGGGCTTGATAGCGATTTTCATTTCGCCGTTCCTGGTCAAAATACTGCTGAAATAGTTATCAAAGCAATTGATTGTGCCGTGGATTTTATCATGAGAGGGCAAGCGCGTGCTATGGCCACCGCGCCTATACATAAAGCGGCTTTATATAGTGCAGGGTTTACCAGTCCCGGACATACTGAATATCTCGCAGAACAAGTACAAAAGCATATTGGACAAGAATTCCAGTCGGTTATGATGCTCGCGAGTGAGGAATTATGTGTAGTGCCGCTTACGATCCATGAGCCACTTCATAAAGTACCTGAATTAATCAATCATGCTTTACTGGCTAGAACGATCAGAACCATACATGATAGTATGAAAAAATACTTTGGATTAGCATCCCCAAGAATAGTTGTGAGTGGTTTAAATCCTCATGCAGGTGAAAATAATTCTATGGGTACAGAAGACAGTCAAATTATCGCACCCGCCATCGAAGCCATCCAAAAACAAGGCATTGATGTTAAAGGCCCTCTCCCGGCGGACACCATGTTTCATAAGGCGGCAAGAGCACAATATGATGTTGCGCTTTGCATGTATCACGATCAGGCGCTTATCCCTATCAAGACGATAGATTTTGATGCTGGCGTTAATGTTACACTCGGATTGCCGATTGTGAGAACATCACCAGATCATGGCACTGCCCTTAATATTGCAGGACGCGGAACAGCAAACCCAACTAGTATGATAAATTCATTAAAGCTTGCGGATCGCATGTCAAAAAATATATCGCCATTCGAAATGATCCACGATGTATGAGGACGGCTTGCCGCCTCTGCGCGATGTAATTAACGAATATGAATTACAAGCAAAAAAATCATTAGGCCAAAACTTTTTAACTGACCTAAATCTTACCAGCAAAATTGCAAGATCCGCAGGTGATCTAGAAAATTCAATCATTTATGAAGTCGGCCCAGGCCCAGGTGCATTGACAAGAGGGTTACTTATGAACGGTGCCAGCCGAGTTGTTGCTGTAGAGATGGACCATCGCTGCATTACTGCCCTTTCAAATGTTTCTGAAGCTTATGATGGCGCTTTAACAGTTCATGAAGGCGATGCAATGAAAATTGATGAACTAAGCCTCATTGGGGAAACGAACGGCAAAGACATCCATATCGTTGCAAACCTTCCTTATAATGTTGGTACAGCACTTCTGGTAAAATGGATGACTTGTGAAAAATGGAAGCCATGGTTTAAATCATTAACATTAATGTTTCAAAAAGAAGTTGGGGAACGTATTGTTGCAATTCCCAAAACCAAAGCTTACGGAAGATTATCTGTACTTTGTCAATATCGAGCCGATTGTAAAATTTTATTTGATATTCCGAGACAAGCATTTATTCCACCGCCTAAGGTAACATCATGTATCGTTCAAATTACGCCCCGCGATGAAGACGAAAATGCACCAGCACAAAAAACCATTGAACGTGTTGTTTCCGCCGCCTTTAATCAACGCCGAAAAATGCTACGCGCAAGCTTAAAAGGGTTAGGCGTTGACCCCTTACCTAAATTGAATGCCTCCTCAATAAAGGAAACAGCCAGAGCAGAAGAACTTTCAATTGACGACTTTTGTCGTCTGGCATTAGAATATCAAAAATAATCGAGGGAATATTATGGATATTGTTCAATCTGGTATTTTAGAAGAAGAAACTCAACTAGCGCGTTATATAACATTTGCAGTTTCTAATAATGAAAACATCATTCAAACCTTGAAAAATTTAGCAGATATAATTGATACATCGACATGCGTCATCGGTATCGGGAAAAAACATTTTAAACAAAATCAATTGTAATGTTCCTGAATTAAGGACTATGCCAACTTATTCAGTTGGCGACTTAGAAATCCCCTCTACACCCGATGACCTTTGGGTATGGCTACGTGGAAATGACCGCGGAAAATTATTTCATCAATCACGAAAGATAGAAGAAATATGCCTTCCTGCTTTTGAAATCACCAGTGCGATTGATAGCTTCCAATATGATCAAAACCGCGATTTAAGTGGTTACGAGGACGGAACTAAAAACCCACATGGGGAAGACGCAATAAATACAGCAATCTTGCTAGAAGACGATAATGGAATAATTGGCAGCAGTTTTGTCGCAGTGCAGCAATGGGTGCATGATTTTGTAATTCTTGATGAGATGAGCGTTGAGGAAAAAGATGATGCGATCGGTCGCCACATCAGTGATAATGAAGAATATGATGCCCCAACATCAGCGCACGTTAAACGGTCCGCGCAAGAAGACTTTGATCCAGAAGCTTTTATGTTAAGACGTTCTTTGCCATGGGCCATGGGTATGGATGGAGGACTAATGTTTGTAGCATTTGGAAATTCATTTGATGCTTTCGAAGCCATTATGGAACGGATGGTCGGCGAAGATGATGGCATTGTCGATGCACTTTTTAAATTCACAACCCCAATAACAGGATCTTATTATTGGTGCCCCCCTGTAAAAAATGGGAAGCTGAATTTAAGTGCTTTAGGATCAAATTTTACCAAATAACATACGAATTCCAGCATAACTAAAACAAACGGTCATTAAACCATCAAACCCTCTGCGGAAATTTAGATACAGTTGTCTTGCTGATTTTGTAGAAAATAAAAGTGCATAACTTGTAAAAACAAATATCGATACAAGTGAGCAGCAAAAAACCACAACAAAGGCACTAGTCATTGAAGATCCAGATGGTAGTGCGATAGATACGATTGAGAGCCACACAAAAATTGCTTTTGGATTTGTTAAATGTAGCAATATGCCCGATAAAAAGTGTTTAAAATTGCTCTCTTTTTTTAAAGTCAATGCAGGCATCACAATTGGTTTTTTTGAAAATGCTGATCTTGCCGATTTAAAAGCAAGCCATAACAAATAAAGACCGGCGGTAATTTTCATAATTATCAATAAATTTGAATATGTAGCTAAAATAGACGCTAAACCAAAGCCTGCTAAAATACCCCAAAACATGGAACCGCATACAATTCCTAAGGATAAAATCAATGCTTGAACTCGCCCGTGCTGCATAGCCACTGCCATAATTGCAAGGTTACTTGGTCCGGGGCTCGCTACGCCTACAAAAAAAACGATGCATACAAATAATATATCAATAGAATTAATGAATTCTGACTACATTTTTCTAATCTTTAATTAGCTCTGACACAAAATCACTTAATCCTGATTGTCTAGCGCGTTTCATACGCTCTGCATTAAGGATCGTGAATAACTCTGCTTCAGCCGCTTTTAAATCATCATTAATAATGACATAATCATATTCCGCCCAATGACTTATTTCCGAATTTGCTTTAGCCATTCTTTTAGCGACGACTTCATCACTATCTTGTGCCCTGGACTTTAAACGATTTAACAGTTCTTCTTTACTAGGCGGCAAAATAAAAATCCGAACTAAGTCTGCCCCTACCCTTTGGTTTAACTGTTGCGTTCCCTGCCAATCAATATCAAAAAGAACGTCTTTTCCATTACGTAATGCGGCCTCAACAGGTTCTGCAGGTGTGCCATATGAATTTTCAAAAACGGTCGCATATTCAAGAAAACCATCAGCAGCAACTAGCGCGTCAAATTCATCTTGTGACGTAAAATTATAATGAACGCCATCGACTTCGCCTGGACGTGGCTCCCGTGTCGTCATGGAAACGGACATACTGATATTGTCATCCTTTTCAAGAAGCGACCTTGAAAGTGTCGACTTCCCTGCTCCTGAGGGACTTGATAACACGAGGAGCAATCCTCTTCTTTTTATTTTCTCATTCGACATTTTGTACCTGTTCTCGAATTTGATCAATTGCCGTTTTTAAAGATAGGCCAATATTGGTTAAGGCAATATCGGATGATTTTGAACAAAGTGTATTGGCTTCGCGATTAAATTCCTGCGTAAGGAAGTCCATTTTACGGCCAATTGTCCCCTTTGCATCTAGCATTGTCCTCGCAGAAGCAATATGCGCCCTTAAGCGGTCCGTTTCTTCTTTCGTATCCGCTTTGGTTGCAAGTAATACGATTTCTTGTGCCAACCTGTCTTTATCAATGCCTTGTTTATTATCAAATAGGGCGTTGACTTTTTCTTCATATTTTTCTTTTAGCAAGCTTGGCTGATTATTTACAATTTCTTCAGCTTGATTAAGAAGGTCCTCAACTTGATCAATGACATCACTTAACATTTTTCGCGTAGCGAGTCCCTCTTCCTGCCGGGATGATTTAAGTTCGGAAAGTGCCTCAATAAAGCTTTTCTTTAGAATATCATTGCGTTCGCTAATTTGATTTTCATTATCTTCTGTTAGTATGATTTCAACCACATCACGTATTGACAATAAACTATCCAAAGACGGCATCGGAAGGTCATGATCAACAGAGGCTTTTTTTGCCACACCAATTAATTTATCAAGCGCCGCTTCGTTGACCTTTACGTCTGTATCAGTCTCTTCTTTACTTAGTTGAAGCAAAACATTAATGCTGCCACGGGTAATTTCTTTTTTAATGGTGGTTTTGATAAATTGATCAAAAGCATCAAGTCCGGGCGGAATGCGCATACGCACGTCAAGTCCTTTTCCATTAACACTTCTTATTTCCCAGACCCAACTGTAGTGCTTATAGTGCCCTTCAGCGCGGCCAAATCCTGTCATGCTTGATAATGTCATAATAGTCAGTATTGTTATTTCAATTAATAATAAGATATAGCAGGAACAAGTGAATTGAAAAACCCTAAATCCATATTGATTACAGGTGCCAGTAGCGGTATCGGCGAAGCGCTTGCCCTTGAATATGCTGATACTGATGTAATTCTTCACTTGTCTGGACGCAATAAAGAACGATTATCAAAGGTTTCATCCTTATGTACCGCTAAGGGGGCAACGGTATATGATAAAATTATTGATGTAACAGATGAAGCTGAAATGCATCAATGGATCGATAACCTTGGGCCTCTGGATCTTGTGATAGCGAATGCGGGAATGGGTAAATCATTAAAATATCACTATGAACTTGGCCGTCATACTAAAGAAATATTTGATGTTAATGTAGGTGGTGTTTTTAACACGGTCCATCCCGCCATTGAAAAAATGAAAGAACGAAACAAAGGTCAAATCGCGTTAATATCTTCAATGGCAGGATATCGCGGCATGCCTTCCGCCCCCATTTATTCTACATCAAAAGTGACCGTGAAAGCATATGGTGAAGCATTACGCGGTTTTTATTATAATCACGGCATTGAAATTAATGTTATTTGCCCCGGTTTCGTCAGAAGCCGTATCACCGATAAAAACAAATTCCCCATGCCTTTTTTTATGGAAGGTCCAAAAGCCGCTAAAATCATTCGTAATGGGTTAGAAAAAAATAAAGGCTTAATCGCCTTCCCATGGCAAATAAGATTGGCACTCGGGGGTGTCGTTAGAATTTTGCCTGAGTTTATTTTGGAGAGAATTTTGAGAAGATTACCGAATAAATAATTTTTATTGATCTTATTGCACTTATGCTTAATCTTAAAGAAATAGAGGATCATACCATTAGTTAAACATTAGGGGGAGAGAATGTTCAATATTTTTAAAAAGAAAAAGAAAATAATAGAACGTAAAGAACCAAATTTATCTGCTAGAGAGCCAGGCGAAGTTTTACAAAATGCAATTGATGCTAAAAAAGATGATGATCCTATAATAACTCTAAAAATTGGTGCCTCAGATTTAAAAACAAAGTTTCTTGAATTATCAAAAGATGAAAAAGGTGTTCATATTGAAACTGCACTTGGAGTGCTGGGTGCTCTAGCAGGAAATTATTGTTTGATTAGTGGAGTTGCAATTCAAGAAGCTAGTGCGAGAAAGCTGGCAACATTCAAAGAATTGGCGCTAAAGATGGCAAAACTTACTACGTTGGTGAATTAATAAACAGACCACTTTTAACGGATCAATTATCCGTTTGGGGACTCGTAGGAGGGATTGCTCAACAACTTGGTGCAAAACAATTGCCGGACATTAAAGAAATTGTTGAATATACAGCAAAAACAATTGGAAATTCAAATTTTGGCGAACCTAGAATTGATGAAAAGCATAAATTAAGAAAACATCCCATAAAACTCATTCAAGAATATCATCCAGTCCTAATTAATATAATAACACAACATACACAAAATCCTGTAGAATTCCCTATTTTATTGGGTCTGACAATTCAGCAATTAATTTCTGACGGTAAGGATGTAATAGATCCTTCTATTTCTGCAAAAATTGTTATGGAGTGTGCCGTTCCCATGTCAAAATTAGAATCTTCTGGAATGCTTCAAATTAGTTAACACCAGATGTCTATTTGTAATTAAAATTTTAAAATCAGAGCGTTGTAAGCATCAGATTACCGCCTGCGAATAATTATTATTTTTAATCATGTAATGATAACTACATGTGTAAATTGAAATTATGGCACAATAGTTACTGTCTTTTTCGCTCAATTTTACGCCAATTTGCGACGTTTCTTTGATGTTCTGCGAGTGTCGCAGCGAAGGCATGACCACCCGTTCCATCCGCTACAAAATAAATATCATCCGTTTGCATTGGATTTAGGACAGCTTCTATAGAAGCTCGTCCCGGATGAGCTATAGGTGTCGGTGGTAAACCGTCAATTTGATAGGTATTATAAGGATTTTCTTTGTCATTAAGTTCGCTTCGTCTGATGCCACGATCAAGAAACCCTTTCGGACTAATGCCATAAATAATTGTCGGATCCGATTGAATACGAATACCGCGTTTCATTCTATTAACAAAAACACCCGCCACATGGGCCCGTTCTTCCGGTAGTCCAGTTTCCCGCTCAACAATCGAGGCAAGAATTATGGCTTCTTCAATAGTATCAAATGGCAAATCAGGATTACGGTCATTCCATAGTTCATCAATTAATTTTGTTTGGCTCTCTTGCATCCGTGATAGTAAATCACGACGGCTTGTTCCATAGGTATAATTATATGTTTCTGGTAAAATGCTTCCTTCTGCGGGAAGCATTTCTATGGGATCCGATAATGTATAAAGTTCATTTAAATATTCAGCGATTTGATAACTGGTCCATCCTTCAACAATTGTAAGACTATGTTGAATGACCTCGCCTTTAACCAATATATCCATAATATTTTGCATAGAGCTATTCGCAGGAATGGAAAATTCACCCGCCTTAAGGTTTCTTTCTTCTCCAAATAGCATTACACCAACTTTAAAAAGGTCTTGATTACTAATCAGTCCTTCTTCTTCAAGCAATCTCGCTGTTCTGATTAGCCCTTGACCAGAAGGCACTAGAAAAACGCTGTCGTTATTCTTATCACCTTCTAAATGAAAAACGTGATACCCCATATATGCAAACAGCGCCCAAAAAAGAACGCTGCCCGCAAATAATAAAATGATATATTTTTTTATGCCTTGCATTACACCCGACTGATTATAACCGAAGCGTTTGTCCCACCAAAACCAAAACTGTTTGAAAGAACCGCTTTAATTTCAGATTTTTGCTGTGCTTCATGTGCAACAAGGTTAATACCTTCAATTCCATCGGAAGGGTTATCAAGGTTAAGCGTTGGTGGCAATTCACCTTTTACCATCGCAAGCGTACTAAAGACCGCCTCAACCGCGCCTGCAGCACCAAGCAAGTGACCAATTGCAGATTTAGTGGATGACATAGCCATTGTGCTTGCAGCATCACCAAACATACGTTTCACGGCATTAAATTCAATTTCATCACCAAGAGGCGTTGATGTTCCGTGCGCATTGACATACCCAATATCATCAGGTGTAAGGCCAGAACGCTTTAATGCTCCCTGCATAGCACGGTATCCACCGCTTCCATCAGGAGACGGCGCTGTTACGTGGTGGGCATCACCACTAAGGCCATAACCAACTACTTCACCGTAAATTTTTGCACCGCGCGCTTTGGCATGTTCATATTCTTCTAAGATCATCATGCCAGCGCCTTCACCCATAACAAATCCATCACGGTCCTTATCATATGGTCTTGATGCTTTTTCCGGTGTGTCATTAAAGTGTGTACTTAAAGCACGTGCCTGATTAAACCCAGCGACACCAAGACGGCAAATAGTTGCTTCTGCGCCGCCAGCGACCATTACATCGGCATCATCAAGCGCAATCAAACGCGCCGCATCGCCAATCGCGTGGGTACCGGATGCACACGCCGTAACTACTGAATGGTTTGGCCCCATTAGGCCATGACGAATTGAGGCATTACCTGAGACTAAATTGATCAAACAACGTGGAATAAAATGGGGACTAACACGGCGCGGGCCACGTTCATGAAGGTTTACGGCTTCATCGCTAATCGCAGGAAGGCCACCAATACCAGCACCTATTAATGCACCGGAACGCCATTTTTGTTCCATTGTGTCCGCTTTATAACCACTGTCAGCCATAGCCATATCAACTGCGGCCATACCATATAGAATGAAGTCATCAACGCGTTTGCGGTTTTTAGCTTCCATCCAATCATCTGGATTAAATGTGCCATCGCTACCGTCGCCAAGTGGTACTTCACAGGCAACTTGTGCAGAAAGTCCTGATGCGTCGAAACGTGTAATCGGACCTGCGCCACTTTCACCGGCAATAAGTCTTTTCCATGTTTCCTCAACCCCCGAAGCCAATGGCGTAACCAGCCCTAGCCCGGTAATAACAACTCGTCTCATTCGTTAAACCTTTTAATTATTGATTTATGGATTTTGATGCTACCTAAATTTAGTAGATATAACAAGACCGCGAACATCATTTTTATCTAAATTTTAGATAATATGATTCGCGGTCTATGTATTCTTCAGAGTAAAGCTCTGAAATTAGCCATTTGCTTCGATGAATTCGATAGCGTCTTTAACAGTAAGAATTTTTTCTGCAGCGTCATCTGGAATTTCACAACCAAATTCTTCTTCAAAAGCCATCACTAGCTCAACTGTATCAAGGCTATCAGCGCCAAGATCGTCGATAAAGCTTGCAGTGTCACTTACTTTATCTTCTTCAACACCAAGGTGTTCTACAACGATATTTTTAACGCGTTTAGCTACATTGCTCATTTCATATTCCTTAAATAAAGGGCTTTCATCAAAGCCTATGTTAAACATTCTTATAACTCTTAAACGAGAGTTTGGGGCTTCCTAACACAATTAATTAGGAAATGCAAAGCCCTAAATCATCGCCATACCACCATTTATGTGTAAAGTCTGTCCTGTAATATACTCTGCTTCTTCACTTGCGAGGTATAAAACACCAGCGGCAATTTCATCACCTTTACCAAGACGCCCCGCAGGAACATTGACTAAAAGTGATGATTTCTGGTCATCTGTAAGCTCGTCTGTCATCGGGCTTTCAATAAATCCTGGCGCTATACAATTCACGGTAATATTTCTTGAAGCAAGTTCATGAGCAAAACTTTTTGACATACCAATCATGCCTGCTTTCGATGCGGCATAGTTGACTTGTCCTGGATTTCCCGTAACCCCAACAATAGAAGTGATGTTAATAATGCGGCCGCCACGGTTTTTCATCATGCCGCGCATTACGCCTTGTGTTAACTTAAATGCCGCCTTTAAATTAACTTGCATCACGTCATCCCAATCTGCATCTTTTAATCGCATAGAAATATTATCACGCGTAATTCCAGCATTGTTAACGAGAATATCAACTGTGCCCATGGCTTCTGTGGCAGCTTTTGGAAGTGCAGCAACACTATCAGGATCGCCAAGGTTCGCAGGAACAAAAAATGCCCCTTCTCCTAACTCATCCGCTAGTTTTTTAAGCGGTTCTTCACGCGTTCCGGAAAGTGCAACTTTTGCGCCCGCACCATGAAGGGCTCTTGCAATCGCGCTCCCTAATCCACCTGAAGCACCAGTTACCAATGCACACTTACCTGTTAAATCAAACATTAATGATTTTCTCCGATTATGATTTTAATTCTTCTGCGAAAGCTTCAATATCAGCCATTGTCTGAATTGAGTTTCCTGCTATTTCTTTATTGATGCGGCGCACAAGACCGCCTAAAACTTTGCCTGTTCCAAGTTCCGTTAAATGCGTCACACCAAGGTCACCCATTTTTAAAACAGATTCGCGCCAGCGAACACGCCCCGTAATTTGCTCAACAAGTTGCGTTCTTAATTGATCAGGGTCACTAACGGCATCTGCACTTACATTGGTAATAACTGGCACACAAGGTGCGTTAAATGTCGTTTCTGCTAGCGCAACGGCCATTTCATCGGCAGCCGGTTGCATAAGTGGGCAATGGAACGGTGCGCTAACGGGCAACGGGATCGCTCGTTTAATACCACGTTCTTTGGCAATTTCCATGGCACGCTCGACGGCACCTTTATGTCCACTGATCACCACTTGACCATCCGCATTATCATTTGCCGCCGTACATATCTCGCCCTGTTCTGCCTCTTTGGCGATTTCTTCAATGGTGCTAAATTCCGCACCCATAATCGCGGCCATAGCGCCAACACCAACCGGAACAGCGCGCTGCATGGCTTCACCGCGCAATTTTAATAATTTTGCCGTATCGGAAAGACTTAAGGTCCCTGCTGCCGCAAGCGCAGAATATTCACCTAAAGAATGACCGGCAACATAAGAACTATGTTCAGACAACTTAACATCAAATTCATTTTCAAGAACACGAACCACAGCGATACTTGCTGCCATAAGTGCGGGTTGTGCATTAAACGTTAATGTTAATTCTTCTATTGGGCCATCGAACATTAATCCGGACAAGTTTTGGTTAAGCGCTTCATTTACTTCATCAAATACATCTTTTGCTACACTTGAGTTATCACTTAAATCCTTTCCCATACCAACGGCTTGACTACCTTGGCCTGGGAATACAAATGCTCTTGTCATATGATTATTATCCCTTAGAATTTTTATATATAAACCAACTCTTATCAAATGGGGCTTAACTGTCAAGAAACTAAAGTGGATATTTATTAAAAAAGATCTATTTAGCGCTATAAACCCCTTGCCTTCCCTAAGCTTTCATGTATATTGCGCCCTTCCTGTGACGAGTCACGGGAATGTCGGTTAATATTGTAATGTGGTTTTTTGATATTCGCTATCACCCCGACTTAAAGCCTAATTAAGGAAATTGCTAAATGTCTTTATATGAATATACATATATCGCTAGGCAGGATATCCAACCTCAACAGGTTGATGCGATAACAACGGAATTCGCCAAAATCATTACTGATAATGGTGGTAAAGTTGCCAAGACTGAGTCTTGGGGTCTTCGTACTCTTGCTTACAGAATTAAAAAATACAAAAAAGGTCACTATGTTCATTTGAACCTTGACGCCCCTCATGCCGCTATTGCTGAGCTTGAGCGTAATGCACGTCTACATGAAGACGTAATTCGTTATATGACTATCCGTGTTGATGAATTTGAAGAAGGCGACAGTGTCGTACTTCGTTCAAAAGATCGCGATAACCGCGCACCGCGCGAAGATCGCCGTCCACGTGAAGAGAAAAAAGAGGGAGCAGAATAATGAGCGCAGATCGTCCACAAAGTGGCGGCGCACGCCGTCCATTTTTCCGCCGTCGTAAAACATGCCCGTTTTCCGGTGATCATGCTCAAGTAATCGATTATAAAGATGTACGTACACTTTCACGTTATGTTTCAGAACGTGGTAAAATTGTACCAAGCCGCATCACAGCCGTATCAGCCAAGAAGCAACGTGAACTCGCAAAAGCTATCAAACGTGCACGTAACCTTGCGCTGATTTCATACGTAAACCCATAGGAGACTGACAATGGACATTATCCTACTTGAACGCTTAGCAAAGCTTGGGCAAATCGGTGACGTAGTATCTGTTAAAAACGGTTTTGCCCGTAACTTTCTTCTTCCACAGAAGAAAGCTCTTCGTGCAACAAAAGCAAATATGGCCGTTTTTGAAGCACAACGTAAAGAAATCGAAGCCGATAACCTTAAAGCAAAAGTAGAAGCAGAAGCAGTGGCAGCAAAAATGGTCGATGTATCTGTTATTCTTATTCGCCAAGCTGGTGAAAGTGGACAGCTTTTCGGTTCTGTAACAGCACGTGATATTGCTGTTGCTCTTGAAGAAGCAGGCTACAAAGTTTCTAAAAACCAAGTTATCCTTGATCGTGCAATTAAAGTTCTCGGCCTTAACGACATTGCTGTTCGTCTTCACGCTGAAGTCGACGTTACTGTTATTGTTAACGTTGCTCGTTCTGCTGCTGAAGCAGAAATTCAAGCAATCGGCGGTGACGTTGATGCGAAAGAGGAAGAAGAAGAATTTGAAGTAGAAGATTACTTCGAAAAAGAAGAAGACGCTGAAGCTGCTGTTTCATCTGATGATGAGGCAGAAGAGGAAGTTGCTGAAGAAGCGGCACCTGCTGAAGAGGAAACTCCTGCTGATGAAGAAGAGGAAGAAGAAAAAGGTTAATTTTTTTCTCTTAGAAAAAATTTGAAAAAGGCGAGCTCACTGCTCGCCTTTTTTGTTAATTATATAATTTCGTTTAAAAATATATTTTAAAAATTCGAGATATACATTTTTAAATTAATGGAATATAATTCCTGTAATCACAAAACAGAGCGCTACTAAAAATGTCAGACATTTCAGAAATGCCGGTCATTCAAGATAATGATCAGCCAGACATAGAACGGGAAGAGGATATTTCCTATAAGGAAATCCCCTATAACCTTGAAGCGGAACAAGCGCTTCTGGGTGCTATTCTTGTGAACAATGAAGTACTTGAAAAAGTTCAGGATTTTCTACTTCCTGATCATTTTGCCAATGCGGCCCATAATAAAATATATGCCGCCTGCCAAACCATGATTGAAAAAGGGCAATTGGTAACGCCCGTCACCTTAAAACCATTCTTTCAAAAAGAAAAACTTTTAGAAGATGTCGGTGGTGGCATTTATTTATCAAAACTCGCGGCTTCTGCGATCACGATTATTAATGCGGTTGATTATGGATTATTGATTTATGATCTCGCCATGCGCCGTCATTTGATTGATCTTGGTACTGATATTGTTAATAAGGCTTACGAATTTGATGTGGAAGAAACATCAAAAGAGCAAATCGAAGAAGCCGAAAAAAAATTATACAGTATGGCCGAGAGTGGTACTACTGATGGTGGGTTTAAAGATTTTAAAACTTCCGCAATCACCGCCGTTAATGTGATCGGTAATGCGCTTCGCCGTAAAGGTGAACTCGCTGGGATCACGACCGGATTTAATAGTGTTGACCGCAAAATTGGTGGCTTACATAAATCTGACCTTCTAATTATCGCTGGACGTCCGGCAATGGGTAAGACAGCCTTGGCGACCAATATGGCTTTTAATGCAGCCAAAGCTTATAAGCATGATAAAGATTTAGGCTTATCTGAAGAAGAAAATAAAGGCGCCGTCGTCGGTTTCTTCTCATTGGAGATGTCAGCAGATCAGCTCGCAAGCCGTATTCTTGCTGAACAAGCACAACTTTCATCGCAGGATATGCGTCAAGGGAAACTGGAACAGGAAGAATTTAATCGCCTATCTCGTGTTGCCGTTGAACTCGAAGGTTTGCCTCTTTTCATTGATGATACACCAGGATTAACAATTGGTGCGCTTCGCACCCGCGCGCGCCGCCTTCAACGCCAACATGGGTTGGGGCTCGTGATCGTTGATTATCTACAATTATTAAGGGGATCAGGTAAAGGCGGTTCAGAAAACCGCGTACAAGAAGTTTCCGAAATCACACGCGGGCTTAAGGGGCTCGCAAAAGAATTAAAAATTCCTGTCGTTGCACTATCACAATTAAGTCGTGCGATTGAAAGCCGTGACAATAAGCGCCCTCTTCTTTCTGATCTTCGTGAATCAGGAACGATTGAGCAAGACGCCGATATGGTGACCTTTGTTTATCGTGCGGAATATTATCATAATCAGCAACAACCTGATCCAGGAACGCCTGAGCATATGATTTGGCTTGAAGAAGGTGAAAAATTATTCGGAAGAGCGGAATTCATAATCGGTAAACAGCGTCACGGTCCGACAGGCATTATTGAGCTTAAATTCGAAGCCGAAATCACTAAATTCAGCGATTTACCTTTAACAGACGACTATCTACCGGAAAAATTTGAGTAATGACCGTGGCAGACGTGCTTAACGATGCATCGGCGCAACTGCACGTCGATCTTGAAACGATAATTGATAATTATAATACTTTAAACGCGCAATCAAATGCGGCTTGTGCCGCCGTCGTAAAGGCTGATGCTTATGGCCTTGGAATGGAAAAAATTGCACCTGCACTTTTTCATCATACAGAATGTAATACTTTTTTTGTAGCAAACTTGGTTGAAGCCGTAAAGTTACGATCAATTCTAAAAGGTGCAAAAATTTATGTTTTTAATGGCCTTTTTGAAGATCATGTTGATATTTACCTCAAGCAGAATATTACGCCAATTTTAAACGATCCAAATCAGATACAATTGTGGAATAATAAAAATCAACCTTGCGGCATTCATTTTGACACCGGCATCAATCGATTGGGGTTTTCTGATAAACAAACGGAAGAATTCTTTAATTCAAAACACAATTTAAATATTGATTTGGTATTAAGTCATTTTATTCAGTCAGAAATTCCAAATCATCCCAGTAATGAAATTCAACTTGATCAATTTATGCGTGTTCGATATCAATTGCCAAATGCAAAAGCGAGCCTTTGTAATTCCGCAGGTATTTATCTTGGTGAAGACTATCATTTCGATCTATTAAGACCGGGTATTATGCTATATGGCGGCAACCCGGGTCTTCCGAAAAGACCTGTCGGCATTACGCAAGCTTTTGAAATAAAGGCCAAAATTCTACAAATTCGTGAACTCGAGGTCGGCATGTCGGTTGGTTATAATTCTCTTTGGACCGCACCTGAAAAATCACGTATTGCCATATTAAATGTTGGTTATGCCGATGGCACCTTAAAAACTAGCGACAGAAATTCATTCGTTTATATCGATGGGCACATTGCAAAAGTTGTTGGAAAAACGTCAATGGATATGATTGCAATTGATATCACTGACGCGAAATTTGACAAAGTGACCGTAAACAACTTTGTGGAAATACTCGGATCGAATATAACACTTGAAATGGTTGCTGAAAACTCTACTCTAGGGCATTATGAATTAATGACGGGTATTGGTCGTCGCTATAATAAAATATATAATTTAAGGGCATAAACTTAATGACTTTCTTAGCCGTCATCGGACGGGTCGTCATATCATTTTTAAGAGCAGCAGGTCGAATAGGCCTTTTTGCCGTTAATGCGGTCAAAAATATCTTCTTACCGCCCTTTTATCCACGTGAACTTTTCCGCCAAATGATGAACATTGGTTATTATTCTTTGCCGGTTGTGGGCTTGACCACCCTCTTCACTGGGGCGGCTTTAGCCGTTAATATTTATGAAGGAAGTGCCCGTTTTAATGCGGAAAGCACCCTACCCACTATCGTTGTAATTGGAATTGTTCGGGAACTTGGTCCAACGTTGTGTGGACTTATTGTTGCGGGACGCGTCAGCGCATCAATGGCAGCCGAACTTGGAACAATGCGTGTCACGGAACAAATTGATGCCTTAACCACGTTATCCACCGATCCCTTTAAATATCTTATAGCACCAAGAATACTCGCGACCGTTATTATGATGCCGTTTATGCTCGTGCTTGTGGCGGATACCATTGGTGTGCTTGGTGGTTATTTATTGGCAACAGCAAAGCTCGGGTTCAATAGCGGTAATTACATTAAATCAACCGTTGATTTCCTTGAAGCAATAGACGTGATGGCCAGTATGACCAAAGCCGCGGTTTTTGGATTTTTCATTTCATTAATGGGCTGTTATCACGGATTTAATACGCGCGGCGGCGCTCAAGGCGTGGGTATTTCAACCACTAATGCCGTTGTGTCTGCTTGTATTATGATCTTGTTATCCAATTATATCGTGACGGAGATGTTCTTTTCATCATGAATAATCAGGTTCTAAAAATCAGCCTTAATGGCCTCCATAAACGTTTCGGTGAAAAAATTGTATTGGACGATGTTAATCTTGATGTAATGCCAGGCGAAAGCATGGTGATCATCGGAGGATCCGGTTCTGGTAAATCTGTGACTTTAAAATGCATTTTAGGTCTTCTTACTCCTAACAGTGGCAGCATTAAAATCGACGGACAAGAAATGGTCGGCATTGCTGCGGATGATCGTAAAAGAGTGTTAAATAAATTTGGTATGCTTTTTCAGGGGGCTGCCCTATTTGATAGCCTTCCCGTCTGGGAAAATGTTGCATTCGGTTTATTAGCACAACGTTTACATTCACGCGATGAAGCCAAAGAAATTGCAATTGAAAAATTACGCCGTGTGGGCCTTAGCCCCGATGTTGCAAAATTGAGCCCTGCTGAATTATCAGGAGGAATGCAAAAACGCGTTGGCCTCGCTCGTGCGATTGCTGCAAATCCGGAAATTATCTTTTTTGATGAACCGACAACGGGACTTGATCCGATTATGTCTGATGTTATCAATGAATTGATTGTGGAATGTGTAAAAGATGTTGGCGCAACAGCCCTTACCATTACCCATGATATGTCGAGCGTCCGTAAAATCGCTGATAATGTTTCCATGATTTATCATGGCAATATGATTTGGACAGGACCGAAAGATAAAATCGATCAAAGCGGTAGCGAATATATTGATCAATTTATCAATGGTAAGGCCGAAGGCCCTATCAAGATGGAAATCCTTAAAGGGTAATTCACTTAATGGCGAAAGCAAAACGCATATATGTCTGCAATTCTTGCGGTTCAACTTATTCTAAATGGATGGGCCAATGTGAAGGATGCGGGGAATGGAACAGCTTAACCGAAGAGGCTTCAGAAAATTCACCAACAGGACTCGGAAAAACGGCAAACGCCAAAGGCAATCTAATTGAACTCAGCGCCTTAAAAGGCGAAGACGAAGATTTGCCACGTATGAAGTCAAGCATTAGTGAATTTGATCGCGTTACCGGTGGTGGCCTTGTTCCTGGTTCCGCTATTTTAATCGGGGGTGACCCCGGCATTGGTAAATCAACCATACTGCTTCAAGCCATGAGCAAGCTCGCGGATAACAAAATTAAAACCGTTTATATCTCAGGCGAGGAATCGGTAGCGCAAGTCCGTATGCGCGCTAAAAGGCTCGGTCTTGCGGATAGTGATGTCTCACTTGGCTCTGAAACAAATTTACGTGATATTCTCGCGACCCTTTCCAAGGGTGACTGCCCCAATGTGGTTGTTATAGATAGTATTCAAACAATGTATGCGGATACAATCGAATCTTCCCCCGGTACGGTCTCGCAAGTACGAACCTCCGCACAGGAACTGATCCGTTTTGCAAAAAAACGTAATGTTTGCGTGCTTCTTGTGGGGCATGTCACTAAAGACGGGCAAATCGCAGGGCCCCGCGTTTTGGAACATATGGTTGATACAGTACTTTATTTCGAGGGTGACCGCGGACATCAATTCCGTATCCTTAGAGCGGTGAAAAACCGTTTTGGCGGCACCGATGAAATTGGCGTCTTTGAAATGGGTGAACTCGGCCTTTCCGAAGTTTTAAACCCATCAGCCCTTTTCCTTGGTGATCGTGATGAAGGTGTTGTTGGCTCTGCTGTTTTTGCCGGAATGGAAGGGTCACGCCCTATGCTTGTTGAGGTTCAAGCCCTTGTCGCGCAAAGCTCACTTGCCACACCAAGACGCGCTGTTGTTGGCTGGGATAGTTCTCGTCTCGCGATGATCATTGCCGTTCTTGATGCACGGTGTGGTCTTGGACTTGGCGCATTTGATATATATTTAAATGTAGCAGGTGGATTAAAAATTTCTGAACCTGCCGCTGATCTGGCCGTGGCTGCCGCGCTTATTTCATCATTATCGGGCGACGCCATTGCAGAAGAAACGGTTATTTTCGGTGAAATCGCCCTTTCCGGTGAAATAAGACCCGTCGGCCAGGCAGAGGCAAGATTAAAAGAATCAGAAAAACTCGGCTTCACACAGGCCTTTATTCCGTCAAAAATGAAGTTTAAAAATAAAAAAATTAAAACGGCAGAACTTGACCAATTGATCAAACTTGTGGATATAATTGCACCAAATTTGGGTGATTAGTAAAAAGGATAGAACCATTAACGCTGTAGATATAATAGTTTTATTAATTATCGGTGCTTCGGTGCTTATTGCAATAACACGTGGCTTTACAACTGAAGCCTTAAGTTTAGTAGCATGGGTGGCTGCCCTCTTTATAACCTTACAAGGTCATCCTTATGTATATCCTTATATTGTTGAATTTGTGCAACCTGACTTTATGGCAAGCGTAATTACATATGCGGCTTTAGGTATAATAAGCTTAATTGTCTTGAAATTTATTGCTGGTATGATTGGCCGAACAATAAAAGAAAGCCATATTGGTGCACTAGATCGAGGGTTAGGTGTTCTATTCGGTATTATTAGAGGTATGCTTGTCATCAGTTTTGCATACTTATTAACCACTCCATTTTTTTCAGCTAATGAATATCCTGATATGTTTATGGAAGCGAAATCGCGCCCGCTTGTTGAATATGGTGCTAGTATGCTTAATTCAATGAATCCTTATAAAGATGAAGAATTATTTGAAGAAGGTCACTTTGATGGTCCAATGCTTGATTTTTTTAAAGATCAACTGCCTTCTTTTCCAGATGATGAAACTGGATATGAAGAAGAAAATCGAGATGAACTTGATAAATTGATTAAAGAAAGTTCAAATACGTAAAAAAAGGTTCACAAAAGGGGAAAATACCAATATATAGAAGGCATGTTTACCCTTAATGAGTTGGATTAATGACGGATCATATAAACTCCTCGAATTCTACGCCCTCTCCTTTAACCACGAATCCATTTGATGATGATAAATTCCATGACGAATGTGGTGTTTTTGGTGTTTTTAATACTCCTGAAGCGTCGACCCACTCTGTGCTTGGCCTTCATTCATTGCAGCACCGCGGACAAGAAGCAGCCGGAATTGTAAGTTTCGATAAAGGACAGTTTTTTTCTTATAAATCATTGGGGCATGTGGCGGATAACTTTAACACCCAACCCGTAATCGAATCATTGCCGGGAAATAGCGCCATTGGCCATGTTAGATATTCGACATCTGGGGGCGCAGGTCTTCGAAATGTACAGCCATTATTTGCTGATCTCGCTAGTGGTGGATTTGCCGTTGCACATAACGGAAATTTGACAAATGCTCTTACATTACGCAGACAGCTCGTTGATAAGGGCGCAATTTTCCAATCAACATCGGATTCAGAAGTTGTTATTCATCTTATTGCCACGAGCACGTATCTCAACCTTCAAGATAAATTTATTGACGCAATGCGTAGAATTGAAGGTGCCTTCGCTTTTGTCGCTTTAAGTGAAGATTGCTTAATCGGTGCCCGTGATCCACTTGGAGTACGCCCGCTTGTCTTGGGGCTTTTAAATGATGAAAGTTATATATTCGCGTCTGAAACCTGCGCACTTGATATTATCGGCGCAGAATATGTCCGTGATGTTGAACCCGGTGAAGTTGTAACCATTACGAAAAAAGGATTAAACAGCGTTAAGCCCTTCCCTGAGCAAAGCGCCCGTCCTTGTATTTTTGAACATGTTTATTTCTCACGCCCCGATAGCCTAACGGGCGGTACAAGCGTCTATAAGGTGCGTAAAAACATCGGCCGTGAACTGGCAAAAGAATGTAAGCTTAACGCGGATCTCGTTGTTCCTGTTCCTGATAGTGGCGTGCCAGCTGCAATTGGATATGCGCAAGAGGCAGGTATCCCTTTTGAGCTAGGTATTATACGTAATCATTATGTTGGACGCACATTTATTGAACCTTCCGATACCATTCGCCATTTAGGTGTAAAATTAAAACATAACGCAAACCGCGGTGAACTTGATGGTAAGATCGTCGTGCTTGTGGATGACAGCATCGTTCGCGGTACTACATCCGTTAAAATCGTTGATATGGTGCGTCAAGCGGGTGCTAAAGAAGTGCATATGTATATCGCAAGCCCACCAACAACTGATCCTTGTTATTATGGCGTTGATACACCCGATAAAGATAAGCTTCTCGCTTCCAATATGACTATTGATGAAATGGCGACCCATATTGGCGCTGATAGCCTTAAGTTCATTTCCATTGATGGCCTATATCGCGCGGTTGGTGAAAAAGGGCGTGATAAAGCTTGTCCGCAATATTGCGATGCATGTTTTAGCGGCGAATACCCGACCCCCTTAACCGATAACAACGCATCTGATGATGATAAGCAATTTTCATTACTAACGGACAGCAGAGCATGATTTTAGAAGGAAAAGTCGCCGTTGTAACTGGCGCATCGCGCGGCATCGGAAAAGCCACAGCATTAGCGCTCGCAAAAGAAGGCGCGCATATCATCGCGGTTGCAAGAACCATAGGCGCACTTGAAGCACTTGATGATGAAATTAAAGCGGTATCAGGTAACGCAGCGACATTGGTACCACTTGATATTACCGATTTTGATGCTCTAGATCGTCTAGGCGGTGTCATAATGGAAAAATATGGCAAACTTGATATTTTAATCGCCAACGCTGGGTTTCTGGCTGACATTACACCAGTCAGCCATCTTAAACCAAAAACATTTGATAAACTTATGAATGTCAATGTGACGGCGAATTACCGATTAATCCGTTCGCTTGACCCATTACTTCGCGCCGCTGATCATGGACGTGCCGTTTTTATGGGTTCATCAAATGTTGCGCGAAACCCACGTCATTTTTGGGGTGGATACGCCACAAGCAAAGCAGCACTTGAATGTTTGGTAAAGACCTACGCGCAAGAAATCGAACGATCAAACTTACGGGTCAATATCCTAAATCCCGGGCCGATTAGAACTGCCATGCGTGCTAAAGCGGCACCGGGCGAAGATGCCAGTAAGTTGGACACCCCAGAAGATCTGATGCCTCTGATGATGCAATTATGTTCGCCGGAATTTAATGATAACGGTATCGTTGCTGATTATAAAATGTGGAAAGAAGATAAAAATAATTTCTTCTTTTAATCAACTAAAAATCCAGAGGCTAACTCTTTAAACTCTTCGGTCATTGGTTTTGATTTTCGTTTTTTAAGATCAAAAATTACCGCTTTTTCTTCGCATGTAGATATTAAACTATCATCATCCGCATTAAACATGTAATGCATTGCTGTAAAAGAAGAATTTCCAAGATTTACAATACCGCTTTTGATATAAAACTTACCGCCTTCTCTAATTTCGACGATAAATTTCATATTAAGTTCCAGATCAACAAAACCTTGTTCATCATCAATTTTATATCCACATGCTTTAACGAGTTCATAACTGGCCTCGTCAAAAAGAGCGGTATATACGCGGGTTGTTAAATGCCCCATCTGATCACACATGTCGCCGCTTACTTCATGGCGACCTGTTTCAATTAAATTATTTTGTGGCATTGATCTTGTCCCTCCCTTTTAATTTTAATCTTTCTCTGGCCTCATCTGGTTTAGCGACTAGATATCCAAGCTCTTCAATAATTGCTCTAATCTTACGGACTTGTTCGGCATTATTTTTAGCCAATTGCTTATCAGGCATAATTAAACTATCTTCTAACCCAACGCGCACATTCCCGCCAAGGATTACGGCCATTGTCGCAAGCGGAATTTGCTGTAATCCCGCAGCAAGAACAGAAAATTGATAATTTTCAGGACCCAACAATCGATCAGCTGCCGCCTTCATCGCCATAAGGTTTTCTGGTGTTGCGCCAATGCCACCCATTACCCCGAGCACAAATTGAACATAAAGCGGGCCTTTGACCATTCCTTCTTTGAAATAAAAAGCAAGCGTTTCGATATGACCCATGTCGTAACATTCGAATTCAAATTTTGCGCCTTTATCATTCCCAAGATCGCTAAGGATATTTTCAATATCTTCATAGGTGTTTTGAAATGTGGTTTTTTTAGTCGCATCCAAAAGTGCCGGTTCCCAATCGTGTTTCCACTCAGAAAACCGTTTCTTTAAGGTGAAAATGCCAAAATTCATCGATCCCATGTTAAGTGAACACATTTCCGGCCTGATATGACGCGCAGGCGCTAAGCGCTGATCAAGCGTCATTAATGAACTTCCACCCGTTGAAATATTAAGAACCGCATCTGTAGCTTGATGAATTTGTGGAATAAATCCCATAAAATCATCTATATCCGCACTTGGTTTTCCGGTTTCAGGATCACGCGCATGTAAATGAATGATTGATGCCCCCGCCTCTGCTGCACCAATTGCTGCATCGGCGATCTCTGGCCCTGTTACGGGCAAATGTTCGCTCATGGTCGGCGTATAAATAGATCCTGTCACCGCACATGTGATGATAATATTTTTCTTAGTGGCCATTTTTTTATTTCTTTTCTTAATGATTAAATCATAATGCAATTGAGATATAAATTAGTCAACCAATTGGAAAGAAAATGAAATCGCATCTTTTTTACCAAACCCGTGACCGAAAACCGCTGCTCGATCGTGCAGAAGGTATTTATATGTGGGATCAATCGGGCAAGCGATATATAGATGGATCAAGCGGTGCGATGGTTTCGAACATCGGCCATAGTAATAAAAACGTACTTAATGCCATGAAAACCCAAATGGATAAATCAACATTTGGTTATCGCCTTCATTTTGAAAATGAACCCGCAGAAAAACTTGCCGCGCGTGTCGCTGAACTGAGCCCAGATGGCCATGAAAAGGTCTTTTTCGTTTCCGGCGGTTCAGAAGCCGTTGAAAGTGCAATCAAGTTAGTGCGACAACATGCATTTGCCAAAGGTGAATTAAAGAAATCAAAGGTCATATCACGTTCTCCTTCTTATCACGGGGCAACATTTGGGGCTCTTGCCTTAACATCATACGCACCATTAAATGATCCTTTTGATGCAATGACCATGGATATGCCCCATATTGCCGCACCGACCTGTTATTTGGATCGCGACAACCTCACCATAGAAGAACGTGGCCTTAAATATGCGGAAATGTTAAAAGAAAAAATTATCGAAGAAGGCCCAGAAAACATCCTCGCCTTTATCATGGAACCCATTGGTGGCGCCTCAACGGGGGCTCTCGTCGCGCCAGATATCTATTATTCCCGCATACGTGAAATATGTGACGAGTTT
The DNA here is from genome assembly GCF_965661635.1 of Pseudemcibacter sp. NCBI lineage: Bacteria > Pseudomonadati > Pseudomonadota > Alphaproteobacteria > Emcibacterales > Emcibacteraceae > Pseudemcibacter > Pseudemcibacter sp. The sequence goes on from NZ_CBFIEP010000005.1 coordinate 40,609, forward strand.
AGTATTTTCCTGATTTATGATGAGGTTATGACGGGCGTGGGACGCACTGGTAAATTCCTTGCCTGTGAACATTGGGACATTAATCCCGATATTATCGCAACCGCAAAAGGCTTCGGTGCAGGCTATGTCCCCTTAGGTGCTATGACGGCAAAACAAGAAATCGTTGACACCGTTTTAAATAGTGGCGGTTTTCAACATGGATATACTTATGCAGGAAATCCAATAGCCTGCGCTGCCGGTCTTGCCGTGATTAATGAAATTTACCAAAATAATCTTATGGCTAATACTTCCGAAATGGGCGCGCGTCTAATTACAGGACTTAACACATTAAAAGAAAAGTATGACTTTATCGGTGATGTGCGCGGCAAAGGGCTTCTGACCGCATTTGAATTTGTCTCAAACCGTGAAACCATGGAACCGCTCCCCTCTGATATCAATGCCCATATCAAATTCGTCAATATGGCATATGATAAAGAGCTTATTATTTATTCGCGCCGCACTCGTATGGGTATTAAGGGTGATCATTTCCTTGTGTGCCCACCTATGATTATAAACGATACTCAAATTGACGATATTCTATCGATATTAGATGACTGCCTTCGCCTCTATTCTAAGGAATTATAATATGAAATGTGTCTTTGCCGACGAACAATTAAAACATGCTCCTAAAAACTTTCTGGTAAATGGGGTGATAACGCCCACACCGGAAAAACCGGAACGTGTTTCTTATTTGATGGACGCTCTTAAAAAAGCCGGGCATTCTGTTGAAAGCCCCCTTGATTATGGGCTTGATCATATTGCCTCTATCCATACGGACCGTTATTTGACTTTTCTTGAAAATGCTTATGAAAGATGGGCACGAATTCCCGGTGCTGCCAAGGAAATTATGCCAAATATACATCCCTTAGATAGGTCAAACGGATATCCAAAATCAGTTGTTGCCCAAGCGGGGTTTCATACGACTGATACATCAGCACCCATTACGCCTGATACATGGGAAAGTTCGCTTTGGGCCGCATGGTCGGCCATTCATGCAAGCGAAATGATTTTATCTGGTGAACGTCATGCTTATGCGTTATGTCGTCCACCAGGTCATCATGCAACAGCGGATACGGCGGGCGGGTTTTGTTACCTTAATAACACGGCAATTGCGACCCAGAACCTTTTAAAAAAATATCCGAAAATCGCTATTCTTGATGTCGATCTTCATCACGGCAACGGTACCCAATCAATTTTTTATGATCTACGCGATGTGCTCACAATTTCTATTCATGCGGATACATCACGCTTTTATCCGTTTTTCTGGGGTTATGAAAATGAATATGGCGAAGGAACCGGCCAAGGATATAATATTAATTACCCCCTTCCCCGTGGCTCTGGTGATGACCCATTTATGGAAAAACTAACACATGCCCTTGACGAAATTGATGATTTTGACGCCGACATGTTGGTTATTGCACTAGGCCTAGACGCCTTTGAAGGCGATCCTTTCGCCGGGCTTTCCATTACCACAAACGGCTATAACCTTATGGCCAAAATGATCGCAGAACGTACTAACACCCCTATCCTCATGGTACAAGAAGGCGGTTATATCTGTGATGAACTTGGTGAAAACCTTATTAGTTTTTTAGGTGGTATTGAGTAATTTATCCGCCCAAATCACCAGTATAATTAAAAGCAGCAAACTTATTGCCATCTGGATCACGAAGATAGCCGATATAAAAGCCCGGTGTTCTTTCGCCTGGATTTCCTTCGCAAGTGGCGCCATTATCAATGGCGGCTTGATAAAATTCATCGACCTGTTCTGGTGACATGGCGTTAAAAGATGTCATAACTCCATTACCAGCACTCGATTCCTGCCCATTAAAGGGAAGGCAGACGGAGAATTATGGTTGATCGGGTGTAACGCTCCAAACGATGAATGTATCACCCTCTAAGCTGCGTTTTGCACCTAATACGCCTAAAACTTTATCATAGAAATTACCCGCTGCTTTTAAGTCGTGGGTACCGACCATTGTATAACCGATCATTTGCTACCTCCCTTTATTAATTCTATTATGATTTAACTGACCTTATAGGTGGTCATCATGGGGGTAATGGTAAGCTGCTAATTTATTGCCGTCAAGGTCACGAAAATAACCGATATAATATCCACCGTCTCGCATTCCTGGCTCACCTTCAGAAGTGGCACCATTTTTTATTGCGCATTCGTAAACTTTATGAACCATTTCTTGAGTGTTCACAGGAAAGGCAATCATAGAACCATTGCCTACGGTTGCTTCATTTCCGTCATAAGGAATACATATAGAAAAAGAAGGGTGATCAGCCGCATCATTCCAAAGGATGAATTTTTCATATTCCATCTTTCTTGTGGCACCCATAGTGCCCAGAACTTTGTCATAAAATGCGGCAGACTTCCCAATGTCTTTGACGCCGACCATCGTATAGCCGATCAT
>NZ_CBFIEP010000006.1:0-4512 GCF_965661635.1 Pseudemcibacter sp.
GCGAAACAAAATTAAACTAAAAACAATGGCCAAACGAAAACGCTTGCACATTAAAGCTATGGCCGCATAATATTAACAGATGGAGCAGAATACTCTCTTATTATAAAGACTTAAAAACCCAACTTTCCCTGATGACGTACAATCTGGAACATATGCATCACCAGATTTGGATGGTCGCGTTACAATGAAAAATGGTCGATATGAAAATATGCAATCTGGCTTCGTTGCAGATAGTATTGAAATGACTGCTATTCTTAAAGATCGTCATTTTACTCTTGATCAATTTTCCGCAAATGATGGTGGGGAAGGGAAAATCAATGCAAACGCTGATATTATTATTAATCCGGATTTCAGTTATACGGCACGTGCCGGTTTAATGCTTGAAAGTGCAGAACTCGTAAGGCAACCTGAATTGCAGTTAAGGGCGTCAACGGATCTTAGTTTTGAAAAAAGTTTAGATAAGACGTCTCTATCTGGTGATATAACGGTTGAAAATGCGAGTATTGGTGCGGTTGAGCAAGGCGGTGTTGCAATCGCAGAACTCGATGTAACAGAAATTAACGATGAAGGCACAATTCAAGCGCAAAAAAAGCAAGAAGATGCCCTTGGCCCTATAAAGCTCGATTTAAACTTGGTTGTGCCAAACCAGTTATTTGTCACAAGTTACGGACTTGATTCCGAGTGGGGCGCAGACTTGAAAAATTCGGGAACGTCAGAAGAGCCCATTATCGGTGGAACCGCGAATTTAATTCGTGGATTTTTTGAATTTTCAGGAAAAAGGTTTGAACTCAAACGCGGAAACTTTGCGTTTCCAAATGATAAAAGTAATGATCCTGTTATTGAAATAGCAGCAGAACATGCCATGCTTGAAATGACTGCAAATTTACGGATTTTCGGCAAGGCATCTAACCCAAAACTTGAGTTAAGTTCCACGCCATATTTACCAGAAAATGAGGTCTTATCACGCATTTTATTTGGAACATCCGTTGCTGAACTTACGGCCGTTGAAGCGGTTCAATTGGCGTCAGCCGTCTATTCATTATCAAACGGGGGTGGTCAGGGTATCCTTGGTGGGATCCGCCGCGCGAATGGTGTCGATCGCTTATCGATTGATAATGATAATGGCCGTGAATATTGTACGACTATCACGGGAGAAAAATATTTAACCAACAATGTTTATGTTGAGGTTTCCGCAGCACTAGCAACGGGTGAAACAGCGACTAGTGTGGAAATTGACTTAACACGTAATCTTTCCCTTGTGACCAGAAGAACGATGGATAATGATAATAATTTATCGGTAAGATGGTTTTGGGATTATTAGGTGATTGCTTAAACTTAGCCCAATTCAAAAGTGAGCTTTGTATTTTCGGTAATAATACCACCACGGTTTCCTATTTCTATGGAGCCAAAACGTTCTTTAAAACATTCCGGCAATTCCCGGTCGCCTTTTGGTGATATCCATAGTCGATAAAGATAACGTCTGTTTTCAAGTTCTGGGTGATCTTCGAACCCCTCACGGTCATGAAGTTGTGAGTGATTATAAACGAATTGAAGGTCACCCGGTTTTAATTCCATCTGTAAATGTAATTTAGGGTCATTGGCCAACTGATCAAATAAATTCATGGCTTCAATATGCATTTTTGTAAGGCGTTTTGCTTCAGGAAAACGTTGGGCACTTTCAATATATTGGCGTTGATACATGCCTGTTAATTTACCGTCATACCAATTGAGAATGGGAATTTCGAAATAGGGTTTTTCTCCTTGCGGAATTTCGCCGCGGCGGTCTGTGGCGATTGGTTCAAAAAGGAGCTTAAGAAGATCGGGCCTTCTTTTATTCATTTCATTATAGATGGTTTCCGTGCTGACGAGTAATGAACCGCCCCCCTTTTTTGCGGTTTTTAAGCACATTAAACCCACGATGTCTGCGGAATCCGTATGAAAAGTTTGTCGTTCTGCTGTTTGATAAATACGGGTATTAACATCATTGGCATCTGCACTAATATTCCTGACATGGCCAAGGATATGACCGGCCGCATTCTGTGATCTTGCTGACCCTAAATAAACGCCAATACCGCAAAAAATAGTGGCCGCTTTTTCTTGAGAATAGTTTGTTACGGGAAGTCCGCGAATAACTTCAAAACCGTGGCCATGGATTAATGTTTCTTTTAACGCATTAAACCGTTTTGAAAGTTTTGGCAGAGGAAAATTTTCAATTGATAAGTCACCTATAGAAAGTGATGATGATAAAAAATCATCTGCGGCTTTTTCAAGTTCATTAATTTCATCAAGTGAAAATGTTTTTAACCAAAGGTCTGGTTCTTTTTCCATATTCATTTCCACCCAGGCAGAAGGTCCGCAGATTTGCTCTGGTGGGAATGAAGTCATCTTTTATTCGCATTGCGCTTTATGGCGCATTAAGTGATCCGCAAGCACGCATGCCATCATTGCTTCACCGATGGGAACGGCACGTATACCAACACAAGGATCATGGCGCCCTTTGGTTAAAATTTCGGTTTCGTTTCCGTGACGGTCAACGGTATCACGCGGCGTTAAAATGGATGATGTTGGTTTCACGGCAAAACGGACGATTACATCCTGACCGGATGATATACCACCGAGAATTCCGCCTGCGTGATTGCTTTGAAAATTTGGTTTATCGTCCTTCATACGTATTTGATCGGCGTTTTCTTCACCAGTTAAAGCGGCGCTTCCAAACCCCGCTCCAATTTCAACGCCTTTTACAGCATTAATGCTCATCATTGCGGCGGCTAAATCACCGTCCAGCTTACCATAAATCGGCGCGCCAAGACCGGCTGGAACACCACTTGCGCGCACTTCGATGACAGCACCAATTGAGCTGCCTGATTTACGAATTTGATCGAGGTATTTTTCCCACTCGGGCACCATTTTAGCGTCTGGGCACCAAAATGGATTCTGACTGATGAGTTCATCGTCCCAATTTTCAGGATTGATTTTCTTTTCGCCCATTTGAACCATTGCACCGGTAATTTTAATATTTTCACCAAGTATCTTCCTTGCAACACCACCAGCTGCGACACGCATTGCGGTTTCTCTTGCCGATGAGCGTCCGCCGCCACGGTAATCACGTATGCCGTATTTCTCAATATAGGTGAAATCAGCATGTCCCGGGCGGTATTTATCTTTGATGTCACCATAGTCTTTTGACCGTTGATCTTTATTTTCAATAACGAGGCTTATTGGCGTACCAGTAGTTACGCCTTCAAAAACACCTGACATGATTTTCACTTGATCAGGTTCTTTTCTTTGAGTGGTGAATCGATTTTGTCCTGGTTTTCTTTGATCGAGATAAACTTGCAGATCTTCTTCGGTTATGGGTAACATCGGCGGTACACCATCGACGACGCATCCTATAGACGGGCCGTGACTCTCGCCCCAGGTGGTTACCCGGAACAATTTACCGAAGGAATTGTCTGACATAACTACTAATCCTTATTGAGGGTGAGATCCGGGGCGTCTTCGCGTTTCATTCCCATTACATGATAACCTGCATCAACATGATGGTTTTCACCAGTAACGCCGGATGATAGATCGCTTAAGAAATATGCACCTGCATTGCCGACTTCATCAATACTGACGTTACGACCCATAGGCGAATTAAGTTCGTTCCATTTTAAAATATAACGGAAATCACCAATTCCAGAAGCGGCAAGTGTTTTAATAGGGCCAGCAGAAATACTGTTCACACGAATATTTTTTGGACCTAAATCACGCGCAAGATATTTGACGCTGGCTTCAAGTGCTGCTTTTGCCACACCCATTACATTATAATGCGGGATTACTTTTTCCGCGCCATAATAACTAAGTGTTATCATGCTGCCACCATCGGTCATTAATTTTTCAGCACGCTGAGCTACAGCGGTAAAAGAATAACAAGAAATTTGCATGCTTTTGGTGAAATTTTCAAGCGAAGTATCAACATATCTTCCAGTGAGCTCTTGTTTATCGGAATAGGCAATAGCATGCACAAGAAAGTCAAGTTTACCCCAGATTTTTTCTAATTCAGCAAATACAGCATCGATAGAATCATTATCCGTTACATCACAAGGAAGAACAATATTTGATCCCACACTCTCCGCGAGCGGGCGCACACGTTTTTCAAGTGCTTCGCCTTGGTAAGTAAACGCAAGTTCCGCGCCTTCATCGGCGGCCTTTTTAGCGATACCCCATGCAATAGATCTATTATTGGCGGCCCCCATAATGATACCGCGCTTTCCCGACAGGAGTCCTTTTTTCTCAGCCATTTCTCATTCCTCTGGGTGATTATCCCAAATGCTTTTAAATGATATTATTGATTATATCAATTGGGAAGTATCCTACACAACTTTGCACAAAATTCAATCGCTTGGGTTGTTTTTTTCTAATTTTACAAGTCTTTTATGATAAAGTTCCGCATTTATTTCCGCCCCCAATATAAAACCGACACTTAAAAAGTAGAAAAACACTAGTGCGATAATAGCCCCGGCAAGGCTT
>NZ_CBFIEP010000007.1:0-9725 GCF_965661635.1 Pseudemcibacter sp.
ATGCGCCGAGTGAAATCGCCACGGCGACACCAATGGCCACAGCAATTCTTAAACCCCATGGTTTTAAGGCACCACCTGATGTTTCATTGGCCTTAATGGCAACGGCTATTAATGAAGGTTCGGCAACCGTTGTTGAAAACCCAATTGCAGCCGCAAATAAATAAACCCAATAATATTGCCACCATTCAATTATTTGTCCTTCGGTACCAAGCCCCTCTGTTATGAATGCTGGATCAGTAAGCTGTTTCGCCATTAGATCACCAAGTGGGAATAATGCCTGATCTAGCCCAATCAAAAAGAGAGCAAGACCCGAAATTACATAAACAAAACCAATAATTACTTTCTTAAGGTTAGGGACAGGTGCTTTAAGGATAAAAATTTGAAAAAAGATCAATAATATCCCGATAGGAGCAACATCCCGAACCGTGGTCAGGAATGTCGAAAGGATATTTAAAATTAATTCTTCCATCAGATGACAATTCCATAAATTAAAACAAAAGCTATTGGAAAAAGACTGGCAAAAGCGATTAATCCAAATCCATCAATCATAGGGTTACGCCCTTTGATGACCGTTGATAATCCAATGCCGAGTGCGGTGACAAGTGGAACTGTAATGGTTGATGTCGTGACGCCACCACTATCATATGCAACCCCAATGATATTTTCCGGTGCAAATTGCGTAAGCACAACAATAACTAGGTATCCCCCAATAATAATATATTGGATTGGCCACCCTTTAATGATCCTCATAACGCCGGTAACGATTGCGGCGCCAACCGATATAGCAACCGTCATCCGCAACCCTAATGCATAGGAGGATTGAGCATCTTGTGTGGCGTCAATCATGCCCGCGGCGGCGGTTATACGGGCGGCTTCTTGACTAACGGCGATTAAAGCAGGTTCTGCCACTGTTGTCCCAAACCCAAGGGCGAATGAGAAAATAATCAACCAAGGAGCGCTAGCTTTACGTACCAATGCACCCGCCATATTTTCACCTAACGGAAATAGGCTTAATTCCAATCCTTGAATAAAAAGCGCAAGACCAATGACAACGGCAACCATCCCACCCGCAATTTTCATGGGTTCCGGGAAGGGTTGCTGTAATACGATAAGTTGGAAAAAAAGAACCACACCTACGATAGGTGCAAGATCCCTTAACGCATCAACCAATGTTTTTATAAATTGCGGCATTTGTACCCTGTTTTTCAATTCTCAAGTATAGTGTTAATATACTTCAAAAGCAAAATACTTGATGAGTATCAAGAATATTAAACCTGTTTAAAAATAATTGTATTTTCAAACTTTTAGTACTTCTTAATTATCCTGTCACAAACTTGTGATTTGCAGATGACGTTACATTGCATCTACTCTTATTTTAGGGAGGCAAACATGAAAAAAATTATATTATTAATTAGTATCTGGACATTTAATACAGCTGCGGAAGAATTTGATGCCACAGCGATGAATAAAGTTGAAGGTTGTATGAATGGACCAGTTAATGAGTTTGGCCAATATATTGGCGACTGGAATATCCTTGAACGACGTTTAGGTCAGGATGGTGAATGGACAGAACATACTGGCACAAAATGGAATTTTAAATGTGTTGGTGACGGTATCGCTATTCAAGATTATTGGCTTCCAGCTAATGGAAACGCAGGGACGAACCTAAGGGTCTATAATCCAGATACCAAAAGTTGGGATATCGCTTGGACAGCAACAAATTCGCCGGCTATGGCGCGCATTAATGCCGTCAAACAGGATAATGGATCTATTATTATGCATTATGTAACCGAAATTTCCCCTAAGCGTCGCATAACATTCTTTCCACCTCACGAAACTGGTTGGAATTGGCAGATGGAAATGGATTTTGATGGACGCGGTTGGACCAAAGTGCTCGAATTAATCGCGAGTAAATAATAAATAGATTTCTTTTATCAAAGTTTATTCCTATGATTTAATCATATTAATCGATATCAATAATTTGATATTGATTATTGAGAATTTAGGAGTAATTCATGAAACAGGATTGTTGGACGCCAAACAAAGAAAATGGGTTTTTAATGTCTCCCGACCCTATTAGCAATTTGACTAAAGTTGATAGTGGCATAGAAAAAGAAGCTGTTCATGAAATTGAAGAAATAGCCCAAAAATTACCCAAACTTGTTGCTACTAATGAAATCCGTTCTGTTTTGCGTGATTTAAAAGCGCATGATATGAACGCATTAAAACGCGTAGATGATTTTAGGATCGTTGAGCGAGCATTTCAAATTTATGCTCATCTTGCGAATGTTTACATATGGTGTGAGGAAGACAACCCTGAAAACCATATTCCAAAAGGGGTGGCAATGCCGCTTGTTCAGCTGGCAGAAGTTGTGGAACGCCCGCCGATTATCCCATATGCCACCACGGCGCTATCAAACTATAAACGGATAGACCCGAATGGTCCTATCGAAGTTGATAATTTGGAATGTGTTCAAAAAATTATCGATATTGAAGACGAGTCCTGGTTTCACCTTATTCATGTAGAAATAGAGGCGCACGCAGGAAAAGCCAACTATAATTGCCTTAAGGCCACGGAGGCAATATCAAATAATGATCCGGCGCAAGTCGAGGCCGCATTAAATAAAATCCCGAAAGCATTTGATAAAATGATGGCGACGTTTCGCCGTATGTTTGAAAAATGTAATCCTGATAATTATTATCATACCTTAAGGCCATATTTATTCGGGTTTACGGATATAATTTATCACGGTGTTGAAAAATTTAATGAAGAACCGCAAACTTTCCGCGGCGAAACGGGAGCGCAGAGCTCGGTTATTCCTGCATTAAGGTCATTTCTCGGACTTCAACATGAAAAAGGGGGGCTTTCAGAACATCTTGAAATCATGAAAGATTATATGCCGAAACCTCACCGGGAATTGCTGGCAAATATCGATAGCAATAATATTAGAAGCTTTGTCATTAATGAAAATCAGGGTTCATTAAAAGATGCGTATAATGCGTCTATTGAAAGTGTTTATCAATTTAGAAACTTACATCTAAAAATGGCCCACGCCTTTGTCGCGCAAAAAGTGAAAAACCCAATTGGCACAGGCGGTACAGAATTTATGCACTGGCTAAAGCAACTTCGCGACGAAACCAATCAGCAGTATATTAGTTAGGCTAGGTATTAGCAGAGAATAATATTTAATTCGTCATTTTAAAAATACTGTAGCCATTTAATATGCTTGTTTCTTTGTTTGAATTTTGCAAACCATCTGGTTGGAAAATAAAAGAGGAATGTAAAAATAAAGAAAGCAATCCATATTTGACCCACAGTATTAAATGAAAAATATTTCTCATGCGTCGGCCCGTTTATCGTTATAGCGATTAGATATAATATTTTTAAAACTGCCAGGTGAAAAACATAATAAAACATTGGCGCAGCACCAAAATTAGCCATTATGTTGGTGAGCTTGTTATCTTCATATTTTTCAAATAAAACTAAAAGTAATAATCCGATACTTAACATGGAAAGATTGAATAAAAGCGAAGGCGGATATTTTGTTAATGCGATAAAGCTCATAAAAGTGGTTAGTGCCTCGCCGGTATTTATCCTCGGGAAATCACCATAAAATCTTTCATTGCCTTAATGAAGGCTTGGTTTTCTTCTTCTGTGCCAACAGTTACCCTAAGGGTCTTCTCCATACCATAAGCACCAAGCGGTCCGACCATAATGCCGTTTTCTTTAAGATAAGCGTCACATGCTTTCATCTGATCTGAGTTTTCAAAATGAAGCATTATGAAATTACAGACACTATCAGTGACTTTTAACCCCATATTTCGCAGCTCAGAGGTTAGATATTCAATGCCATCTTGGCATTTTTTTAAGCATTCATCGGCATAATCTTGATCAAGTACCGCAGCAGCCCCCGCCATTTGTGCAGGCTTTGAAACGTTAAATCCGCCTTTTAAATGCATCATGGTATTAATGATTTCACTTGTGGAATAGGCCCAACCGATCCTTAAGCCGCTTAACCCATAAAGTTTTGAAAGTGTGCGCGTGACAATGACATTTTCATGACTGTCAACTAAATCAAAACCGCAATCATAATCGTCTTTTGTCGCAAATTCGGCGTAAGCCGCATCAAGTACCAGTAAAATATGATCTGGCAATTCTTCGCGTAATCTAACAACTTCGGAGTAGGGGACATAGGTGCCCGTCGGATTGCCTGGGTTATCAAAGAAAACGACGCGCGTTTTATCAGTGACCGCTTTTAAGATATTATCCACAACAATCACATAATTTTCATCATGTTCGATAGCGACGGCAGTTGCGCCCTGCATTGCAATATTAAAACGGTAGACCATAAATCCATATCTAGGATGGATGACTTCATCACCTTCAGCAATATAACTTCTGGCGATATAGCTTAATATTTGCTCTGAACCCGCTGCGCACATGATCTTGGTATCATTAAGATTATATTTCTTGCCAAGAACTTCTCTTACGTCAGCAGAATAATAATTTGGATAGCGGTTAAGCATACCAACCGCTTCGTGATAGGCTTCTATCGCTTTTGGGCTTGGCGGGTAGGGGCTCTCGTTAAAAGCCAAGCTAATTTTAAATTCCGGTTTTTTTGTGTTCGCTGATGGCTGAATTTGCGACGGTGAATCCTGCACGAAATCGTTTGCTTTGATTTTGCTCATTTAATTTACTCGAAAAATTCTGGTCTGTTTGGTGTAAAAATATCAAGGTTCAAGACATCTTCGTCGCCAACAACTTCTGCATGATGCATAACGTTTGGCGGTACGACTAGCATTCCACCGGCGGTTAGGCGGAATACTTCATCGCCTACATGAAAATCAGTAGTGCCTGACATGATGTAAACAATTTGCTCATAAATATGCTTATGGGGTCTTGGTTCATGTTGTGGTTCTAATTTATGCATGGCGAGGGTGGCACTTTCGCCCGTAAATACTTTTTGATACACACCGTCACGGATTTTTTTCCATTCCATATCATTCCAATTTACATTTGGTATTTGCATTCTTTTTTCCTTATATCTTAATTTTTTGGCGTAAATTCTCGCCAATAATCCATATTATTTTCTTGTTCAGCATATGTTTTAACCCGGTCCGCAGCAAGGCCAATCAAATCAACCGCTGACATATTCTTTTCTTCTAAATAATCTTCTATTTGATTAAGTGATTTTTCAATAACATTATAACCCCCACTGAATATTGCGCTGGTCATTTGTACGGCACTTGCGCCTGACATCATAAAGCGGATCATGTCATGACCGTCACGAGCACCATTGGTAGCCATTAAAGGATAGTCTTTTCCAATTTTTTCACGTGTTTTAACCAAATGATGTGCGGTCAATGGTAACGCCCATGCGCCACCAATTGCCGCGTGTGTGCCAAGAATAGGATCGCCGGTTTCAAGATTAGGGATAAAGCCCATATAACGCCCCATTAATGTGACCGTATCCGCTCCTGCTTTATAGGCGGCTTCTGCCATTGCGGGGACTTCGGGGCTTTGACCCGCAAGCTTTATCCAAAGCGGGATTTTAATCTCTTTTCTCAAATTTTCTGTAATTTCGCTTGTATGATCCGCTTCTTGTTCTAAAAGAATAGCTCCTTTGGCCGCTTCTTTGCCATGCGGTGCACCTACATTGACTTCAAGGATACGAATACCTGCTTTTTCGACCCTAATTGCATTTTCAATAAGTTCTTCAACGCTGGCCGGGATTAAACTTGCAACCGCATAGGAATTAAATTTTTTCGCCATATTATCAGCGTCCACTGCAAATTTTAACCATTCATCAAATGGTAAAGGATGCAGACCTGATCTATTGAATAGGCTGGCGTCTCGGGGCGGATTAAAATCCCATTTAAGTTCATTAAAATCACTATCAAGAAGGGCATAATCGGTTTTGCCAAGCTGTTCTTTTGCGGCATCAGATTCGTTTGTAGATTTAATGACAACCGCGCCTGCACCGGCCTTTAACGCTTTATCAATACCGGAAAGTTCGATGAAATGTTCACCAGACCCACATATGAGCGGGTTTTTAAGCGATATATCACCAATTTTTACGGTAAGATTCGGCATTTTTTTCCTTATATTCATTTTGACCATTTTCCAATTATTGATACTCTGTTCCAAGTATCAAGACAAATGTAGTGAGATTAGCAAAATGACGTCGTATTTAAGTAAACAAACCGTCTTTAGAGAACGGTTGCTTAATGGTGAAGAACTTATTGGCATGTTCGTTAAAACACCAAATCACATGATGGTTGAAGTAATGGGGAATACGGAACTAGATTTTTTGGTTCTTGATCAGGAGCATAGTCCCTTTGATCTTTTCGCACTTGATACTTGTTTGCTTGCAGGGCGAAGCGCCGATATGCCGATGATGGTGAGAATTCAGCAAAATACAGGAACAGGAATGCTTTATCCGCTTGATTGCGGGGCTACAGGTGTCATTGTGCCACATGTTGCAACACCTGAAAAAGCCAAAGAAATCGCAAGCGGCGGCAGATACAGAAAAGGAAACCGTGGATTTGCCGGTACGCAGCGCGCAGGCGGGTATGGTACGCGAGAAATGCATGAATATATCGATCAATCAGATACTGAAAATGTTATTATTGCGCAAATAGAAGATGTTGAAGGCGTTAAAAATATAGAAGAAATCGTAAAAGAACCGGAAATCGATTGCCTGTTTTTAGGAAGAATGGATTTGACAGTAGGGTACGGTGCTAAAACGCAACATGATGATGTGATACGAGAAACCGTCGAGCATGTGTGTAAAGTGGCTAGAAACGCAGGCAAGAAACTAGCGGCATATAGTGCGCCTTCTGAAAAAGACTATCTTAGGGAGCAAGGCGTTACCGTTTTTGCGGTTGGGTCAGAGCATAATTTAATTCAAAAAGGCATCAGTGGCCTTCTTTCAGATTTTTAATATTAAAGACTAAATATCAGGAAAATTTCAAAATGATAAAAAATATTCCGGACCGAATTAATTCGACTGTGGATCAGTCACCGGCGGCAAAATATGACGATGCACTTTTAGGGTCACTTTTGGAAGGTGCGATTGATCTTCATTGCCATAGCGGCCCGAGCGTTATGCCGCGTTCAATAGATCATATCGAAGTCATGAAAGAAGGGAGCGAGGCAGGGCTTAAAGCGATATTGATTAAAGATCATTATTATTCTGCGACACCAGTAACAGAACTTTTAATGCGCCACTTCGGTGAATTGAATGTTGAGATGCTATCTGGCGTTCCACTTAATAATTCAACAGGCGGTATAAACCGTTTTGCCGTGGATCACGGTATTAAACTTGGTGCTAAACTTGTATGGATGCCGACATTTTCATCAAAAAATCATATTGATCATCATAAGTCTGATAAAGATTTTGAGAAAAAGTTCTCAACCACGAAAGAAAAGATGCTTGCACCAATTGAACTCAGTGTTCTTGATGAAAATGGTTAATTGCTGGATGAGGTTAAATTTATATTAGATATGATCGCAGAGGCTGATATTGTTTTGTCTGGTGGACATTTACATATTACGGAAATTTTCCCGCTATTCGAAGAAGCCATTAAGCGGGGTGTTAAAAAATTGCTTGTTAATCATCCGTCATATTTAATCGATGCGACATATGAAGAAATGGGAGATTTGGTGAAAATGGGGGCATATCTTGAACATAGTATGTGTATGTTTGTACCTGGCTCTAAGTTTCATTTTTATACGCCGGAAAACCTTGATAAATTAATTAAGGCGGGCACCGTTGATCGCACTATTCTGGGATCTGATTTAGGGCAGGTGGGTAATCCTACTCCCGTAGAAGGGTTTAAAAATGTTATCGCCACATGTTTGGATATTGGTTATTCAAATGAAGATATTAAAAAAATGGTAGGCGGAAATGCGGCTCAATTAATGGGTTTATAGTGATTTTTAGATTATGGCCGATATAGTGACTTAACCAATTTCATCAAATGCTTTTAAATCTTCAACGTGATCTTTCAATTTTTCAAGTAAGTGAACAAGCTGTTCTTGTTCCTTGTTTGTTAAAACAGATGTGAGCTTTTCAGCACGTTTACGATAAGCGGGGTTAATTTCTTCCATAATTGATTTGCCTTTATCAGAAAGACATAGAAAGGGACTTTTTTTATGGCGACGATTTGGTTCCCGTATAATAAGGCCTTGTTTTTCAAGAGCTGCTGCAGAGCGGCTTAATGTTGAACGGTCATGATGGATGTTTTGTGAAATATCGCTTAGGGTTTGAGGGCCCATTTGCCAAATAAGCCCAATAATGCGCAATTGCACAACGGTTAAGCCAAATTTGTTGATATTTTCTTTGGAACCGCCAAATGCAAGAAGGTTTGCAACAACAGCCACCAGATAATTAATTTTGACTGGCGTTCGAAAACCATCTGTTGGTGTTATCTCATCACCAATAATATTTAATCTTTCACTATCCATATTGTTCCTTTTATGTCACCATATTTCTATAGAATGGTAAAACATATATAAAGTCAATAAAGTAATGTAAATGAATAATTCTATTGCATATGCATAAAAGTTGAGTTAGTTACTTTAGAACGAAGAAGAACCATAATTATCAAAATAGGGAACGGTAATGGGTAAGAAAATTTTCAGCGATACAGAACTCGGGATGGATAGAAAAATCATGCGACGTGATTTCTTAAGTGGTGCTAGTATTGCTGTAACGGGGGCAATATTATGTCCTTCTCTAGTAAAGGCGATGCAGGCTATCGATAAGGATAAACCATCGCAATCACAATCAAACTATTATCCACCTGATAAAGCAGGGATGCGAGGAAGCCACGATGGATCATTCGAAAGTGGACATTTGGTACGTGACGGTGAAAAATTTGAAGCAATTGCAACAGGCGAAGAGTATGATTTAGTGGTAATTGGAGGCGGTATTAGCGGAATAGCAGCCGCGTGGTTTTATCGTCAATCAGCGGGGCCAGATAAAAAAATACTAATTCTTGATAATCATGATGATTTTGGCGGGCATGCTAAACGTAACGAATATAATTTAGATGGACGAAATATTTTAGTGAATGGGGGCACATTAAATATTGAACAACCAACAAATTATAGTCCCGTTGCGATGGGCTATATTCGTGAAATTGGGATCGACACCAAAGCGTATCATGAAAAAACCAAGGATATGATCAGAGCTGTTCGCAGAGGCAGCTTGGGCCGAGCTACTTATTTTGATAAAGAAACATTTGGTGGTGAAGATGGTTTGACGATAAGAGAACGTGGTCCAGATGCAAGTTTCGAAGAATTTTTTAAGAACTCCCCTATAGATCAAGATCTAAAAGAACAATTTATAAAGCTTCATAGTGAAGATGTGGTCGCCAAATCATTTGAAGGATTAAGTGACGAAGAAAAAAAATTAAAACTAGCTGGAATGACATATGCTGATTATGTGACAAAAGAGTTGGGTATTGATGAACGCGTGTTGCCCCTTTATGCGCCAGGGTTACATTTTAGATTTTATGTCGGTGCAGAGCAGGTACCAGCACTTTTTTGTTGGGAGTTAGGCGGAAACCCAGGATTTAAGCATTTAAATTTAAAACCAACTGAAAAAATTAGCCCTATGCATCATATCGCCGGCTCGCAACATGGCCGTGAACATGAATATGAAGAGGCCAGTATTTATTTCCCTGATGGAAACGCAACCATTACAAGGATGACGGTA
>NZ_CBFIEP010000008.1:0-5994 GCF_965661635.1 Pseudemcibacter sp.
GATGCCTTATATCATCTAAATTATGTTCAAGGATAATTTGCATTCTTTTCATCAAAAGCTTCTATAGGAAAAGCATCAGCCGTATTGGTCATGATGGCTCTTTTTCTAAAGAAACGATGATAACCAGCTGGTCCCATTCGCGATTCTCCTAAACCAGAAAGTTTAAATGAATTTTTTTCAGCTTCATGCATAAACCCTGTAAGACTTCCTTCATTGATGCTAATCCCTCCAGCCTCAATTTGCACTGCAATTTCATTGGCATGTTCCATATTTTCAGAATATACAGAACCGCTCAGGCCATACTCAGTATCATTTGCCAAACGGATGGCTTCTTCATCACTTTCAAATGACATTATGGGAAGTACCGGACCAAATGTTTCTTTGGTTATAATATCCATTTCATGGTTGATGTTTGTAACGACAGTTGGACGGCACCATAATCCACCGCCATGATGTTCAATTTCACCACCCGTATGAATCTGAGCCCCTTTTGCAAGTGCATCATCCAATTGTTCTCTAATAATATCGGCCTGTTTTTCGAAGATAATCGGCCCAATATGCCCACTATTTAAATTCGGATAATTTAGCTCTACTTTTTTTGCTTTTTCAACGATTTTCTCAACAAAATCATCATAAAGGTTCTTGTGCACATAAATACGTTCAACGGATTGGCAGGCTTGCCCTGTATTAACGATAGAGGCGCGTAAGAGTGATGTTACCGCTCTATCTAAATCCGCATCCTCTAATACAATTGCAGGATCTTTTCCACCAAGCTCAAGGATAGCCGGAATAAGGTTTTTTGCGGCACGCTCTGCAACCAATCGTCCCGTTGCTACACTTCCGGTAAAACATACAATATCAACATGATCGATAAGAGATGCACCAGTGCTGCCATCGCCATCAATAAAATGAATAATGTCATTAAGCTCTTCAACTTCTGCAATTGCTTTTTTTAATGGACCGGCAAAACGAGGCGTGACTTCACTAGGTTTTACGATCGCAGTAGCACCGGACATCATTGCTGGCAATGCGTCAATAAGCGAAAGAGTTAATGGAAAGTTCCAGGGACTGATCACACCAACAACAGCATAAGGTATTAATTCACTTCTGTATTCAATGAATGGCATCGATCCTGAGTTTTTCGTTTCTGGTGCGCTGACTGACCTTGCCACCGTAATCCAACGATCGATAGCATTTGAAATGCCATCGACTTCCGCTACAGAAATATATAAACGTCCCGTATCATCAGAAAGCGCTTTAATCATTTCATCACGATGATTGGCAACTGCTTCTTTTAATTTATTTAATATTGAAATTCGATATTCTAAACCTTGGGCGAGCCATTTTTTTTGTTTTGCTCGCATTTTCTTTGCCAGAGCGGAGATTTCGTCATTTCCTATAACAGAAATTTCATAATCAAATTCGCCATTTCGAGGATTTCTGACAGTTAGAATATCGCTCATTCTATACTCCGCTCATTAAACGAACGACAACCTTGGCTTTTCCAAGTCTTAGTTTTTTGGCTTCAGCATATTCGGGAGAATTCCAAAATTCTTGCGCGGCCTCCATTGAGGGCCACTTTGAAACCACTACTTTTTTATCTTCGGGCCAATCACCTTCAAGAGTAACAGCATCTTTCGCTCCTCTCACGATATATTCACCACCGAATTTTCCAATTAAGTCTGCAGCAGCAACTGCATAATCACGAAACTCTTCCATATTATCTATTTCTGCAATAACAAGCATATAGGCGGACATTATAACCTCTTTTTTTATGGTATATTTAAAAGATCAAGCCACAACATTGGAAACTAGGTTATTAAGTAAAAAACACATTTTTACTTTTTTATATTTTGTTTATTGGCTTGTCTTGTACAATGAAAATGATATATCAATATATGTTATCAACAATGACTTTTGTCATTCCAAATTAATCGAAACAAGTTTAGCGGATAATCATGACTGATAAAACCATAAGTCCAAAAAATACTATCGATGAGACACTACCAACGCCACTATATCATCAAATTTATGTATTGATTCGTGAAAAGATTTTTTCCGGAGCTTATGAAAATGGCAGCCTAATTCCAACAGAAAATGAACTAGAAAAAATGTTTGATGTTTCCAGGATTACGGTCAAACGGGCACTTGATGAGCTTGCTGCTGAAGGTCTTGTTACGCGTCAACGTGGACGAGGGACAACCATAACTTTTTCTAATCCTGTTTCACATTCTTCTGCGAACATGGACGGGTTAATGGAAGATCTCATCTCAATTGTAAAAGAGACAACGGTTGAAATAATTGAATTTGATTATGTAAAAGCATCCCCGCAAGCAATGGATGCATTAAAGCTTGACCCATCATCGATTGTACAAAAAGCAATTCGAGTTCGCAAAAAAGATAACACGCCATTTTCATATGTTATCACTCATTTACCAGAAGAAATCGGCAGATCTTTTTCTACAGACGAACTAAAAAATGAACCCATTTTAGCGCTCATTGAAAGATCAGGAAAATCCATCTCTAGGGCAAGGCAAACAGTAACAGCAACACTTGCAGACGGAACTACCGCACCTGCGCTTGCAGTTAATATTGGTTCCCCCCTCCTTAAGGTTTCAAGAATTGTATATGACGATCAAGATATTCCTGTGGAATATATTATTATTTATTATCGCCCTGATCTGTACCAACTCAATCTAGAGCTTTCACGTGTCAAAGGCGAAAAATCAAACTTCTGGTCAACTGAACAGAAATAGAAACACGGAACAGTTTGAAATTTTAATTCGAATAAGTTATAAAGGTATGTCATTATAATTTATTCGGATAAATCATGCGTAATAAACTTAATTTTACTTCCAGGCGGCAGGTTTTAGCTGGACTTTCTGCTACAGCAGGAGCTTTAGCTCTTCCAGCATGCGTTAATAGCAGCGAAGAAAAAAAGCACTATGACACGATTATTATTGGCGCAGGCCTCGCAGGATTACACGCGTCACGCCTTTTAGAAGAAGAAGGTGCAGAATTACTTATTCTAGAAAGCAATAATCGCGTCGGTGGACGAATTTTTACGATGGATGATGTACCCTCATCTCCTGACGCCGGAGGCATGGAAATTGGACAAATGTATGCTCGTGCACGGTCAACTGTCAACGACCTAAACATCCAACTTGCTCCCTTCCCTACGTCACCGCGTGGTATGACTATCAACATTGATGATCATTCCACTACCATGTCTAATTGGGGTGATTGGGAATATAATCCGTTACCTGAATCGATCAAAAAGACACCGCCATTTGCGCTCATGCGAAGTGTTACACCCACTCCAAATCCACTCGTTGAATTAGACAGTTGGTTAGAAAAAGAAGCGCAGCAACATGATTTACCTTTGTCTGATTACTTAAAAAATATTGGTGATAGTCCATTAATCAGAGACATGATTGATATTAGTCTTCAGGGTGACAAATTGGAAAATATATCCATATTGGGCGAACTAAGAAAAGGACGTATCGGACAATTTGAGCGTAGCAATGGCCCTTCTGAAATGGTTGTTGGTGGAGCGAGCCGTTTACCTGAAGCGATGGCTAAGAGCTTAAAGTCTTCAATATTTTTTGGGAAAAAAGTCACCCGTATAGAGCGAAATGGAAATAAATCAATCGTTACTTGCGAAGATGGCAGTGAATATAGTGCAAATCATGTTATCTGTACCTTACCATATGCCGTTTTAAAGAATATTAGTATTAAGCCTGAACTGCCTGAATTACAGCGTAGAGCAGTAAATGAAATACCTTATTTACCGGCTACAGTATTTTATTTCACATCCAGTGAACCTTTCTGGGAAGAAGACGGCCTACCGCCAACAATGTGGACCAACAGTACGATTGAAAGGGTCTTTGCCTTGGCTTCGATTGATAAACCAGTCGCCGTATTTTGGGGTTTAATTAATGGTAATAATGCTATTGCATTTGATAAACTTTCCAGAGCGGCGCAAGAAAATTTAATTATTTCAGAAATGGAAAGAATTAGACCTGCTTGCCGCGGAAAATTATCGCTGCATAAAATTCATTCCTGGACAGCATCACCCCATAGTCGTGGCGCATGGGCATATTGGAAACCTGGCCAAATCACAAACTTTAGTAAGGTTTATCACGCCCCTCATAAAAACATTCATTTTGCCGGTGAGCATACATCGACTTTTGCAGCAGGAATTGAAGGCGCCTTTGAAAGTGGCGAGCGCGCCGCATTTGAAGTACTAGGAATATAATATGACAAACAATCTTGAGTTTAATAACGGATGGCAAGAAGCTGTCATTGTCGTTAGTGATTTAAATCGTATTGCTAAAGACCTTGAGATTGTCGGCGATTGGAAAATTCTAGCCGAAGGTGAACTTGAACAAGAACAATTGAAATTATGGTCTCTCAATGACAATGCTAAGGGTAAATATAAATTAGTGAGAAACCCTGATACGTCAAAAGGGTACCTACGTTTCATACAGTTGGACAATATCGAACAAGAGCAGATCAGACCTTCCGGTCAAATATGGGAATCGGGTGGAATATTTGATTTAAATTTTCGTGTTACTGACATAGAAGATAAATATAAAAAATTACTAGCGCGTGGCTGGACAGCCTATAATGACCCAACCGAATATGATTTTGGTCCCGTCACAGTCAGTGAAGTTTTAATGGTTGGCCCTGATGGTGTGTGTTTCGCTTTAATAGAAAGGATCGCACCACCACTAGAAGAGGACGGCGAGCCTTACGCAATTAGCAGAACGTTTAATTCTACAATGATTGTAAGAGATATTGATAAATCATTTAAATTTTTCAAAGATAAATTAGGTTTTAATACCGTTATGGAAGTCCTAGGCCATAGGCTTGATGCTGGCCCGAATGTCCTTGGCCTCGCTCATAATATTGTCCCAAATCATGCCATGAACGTTTATATTGTTCATCCAAATGGTGTCACCGATGGCTCAATTGAACTCCTAAAATTAGATGATCTTGAAGGTAGGAATTTTACGCCAAAAGCAAAGCCATATAATCTAGGAATTACGTCACTTCGTTTTCCCGTCACAAATATTGATCAACAATATGATGACCTTAAAGATAAGGACGTCAAACCCATATATGAACCCACTACTTTAGAAATGCAACCATACGGTAAAGTGAAAATTTTTGCCCTTGAACTTCCCGAAGGTGGATGGGTAGAATACTTTGAACCACTAAATTAGGAAAATTCATGAAAATCTTTCTTACAGTCATTACATATTTATTATTATGCACAAATGCCTTTGCACAAACGGCAAATGATGTACTCGACCGTGATTTCAGATTAATGATGAATTGGTTAGAAGGAGACTTTGATAATTCAGAACAATTTTTCTTCGAAGAAGAAATGAAAGTTCCTACCGATGAACGAAAAACTCGAATTCATATGACATTCAAAAAAATAGATCTACCAACAATTGGCGAGAATGTTTTTTACCTAGAACAATATACAGAAAATAAAACTGATAATGTTGGCAGGCAGCGCCTTTTCAATTTTATGCCCGATTATGAAAATGGAAATATTCGAATGCAAACTTTTACCTTTAAGGATGGTTCAATCGCAGTAGGCCTACAAAACGAACCTAGTAAGATTGCAAATATCTCAATAGATTCTGTTACGTCTATGAACCGAGAATGCGACGCAATATGGAACCGAAGTGCCAATGAATTTGTCGGTAAAATTTCACCTGATAACTGCACGATTGAAAGCAGAAGAGGTGGCAGTCTTTATATCACTGGACACTTCGTTTTAAGTAAAAACAGTTACTGGACCTATGAGAGCGGACGTCGCGCAGATGGTACATATACATTTGGTAGCGAAAAAATCGATCCGCTAAAGCTAAATAAAGCGCGTTATTTTACTTGCTGGATGGGCGTCCAAAATGATGAAATGGAAAGTGGGTGGAACTTCACAGCAAACCAACCTATCCATGACCAGGGTGGAGAAAT
>NZ_CBFIEP010000009.1:0-13593 GCF_965661635.1 Pseudemcibacter sp.
AAACTGTTTACATCACGACATTTTTCTGAAAAGCTGCTCACTATAAAAATATGAAATATAAGGGATAGTAAATATGCTGCGAAGTGTAATAGGCATAATTGCCTTTATTGGGGTGTTATTAAGTGCAAATGCTGAAGAAATAACCTTTAATGAAGGGACAAATTTTGGCCTTTCTGTCGATCAGACGGGAACTACCATTGCGATGGATATCCAGGGTGTGCTCTGGACAATGTCCACAGAAGGGGGAGAAGCGAAAGCCATTACAAGTGGTCAACAGCCAGAAGTTAGAGAACCTTCCTTTTCGCCGGACGGCAGCAAGATTGCATTTCAAGGATTTTATCAAGGGTATTTTCACATTTGGACCGTAAATGTGGATGGTTCTGGCTTAAAGCAAATTACAGAAGGGCAATTTGATGACCGCGAACCGTTCTGGAATGCGGATGGTGAAACTATTACTTTCGCTTCTGATCGCAGTGGTAACTATGATATTTGGGATATTAATGTAAATACTTCTGCTGTTAAGCAAATTACAAGGCATCCTGATGATGATGCGCACCCTCATAAATCAAAAGATGGCAACCGTTTATTATTCACACGTGAGATTAAAGGACGATATTCAGAAATCGTTCTTTTGGATGATTTACTTGAACAACCTTTTGAAACGTCCTTAATGAAATCGGAAACCGTTAAATATTATCGTCCTAATTGGTATATAGACAATATTGGGTTTTCTTATATCTTGCATGACGGCAATGATATTATGGTAGAATTTGTTGCTGACATAAACGACCGTAATGAATATCGAAATAAAACCATATTGGATCAGGGGGACATATTCCCGTTCCGAGGAACATGGGTACGTGGTGGTTTATATTATACAGCAGATGGTGTGATAAAATATGCCCCTTTTGAAAGCGAATTTGTTCGCGGTGAAAGAAAAATCATAAAAAGAAAAATTCGTCAGATTGATTTTACGGCGACAATCAATTCGGTCAGACCAAATTACGTAAAAAAACAAAGGGACTTTGATAGTCTGGAGAGGCAGAGTGTCCGCGGAATTGGTAGTATGGACATCAGTGCCAAAAATAATGATATAATTTTTTCTGCAATTGGCGGAATGTGGTTACAAAAAGGAAACGCACCAGCAGAAAATATTGATACGGATGAGATAGGACAAGTAAACGACCCAACATGGTCAAATGACGGAAGTCGCGTTGCTTTTGTCGCTGAACGTGATGGCCAAATGGATATCTGGATTCGCAATATGCTAAATGGTCGCGAAGAACGATTAACCAATGATAAGAATCGTGAATATAGACTGAGTTGGTCATTTGATGGCACAAAAATCGCTTATCTATCTACAAGAGGTCGATCAAATACATGGGGACGTGCCGATTTAAAAATTATTGATACTGAATATGGTACGACTGAAACGATCGAGGAAACTGTATTTACACCAGGCCGCCCTGTATGGACGAGCGATAATGATCATTTATTGATGGCCGTGGTTAAGCCTGCAACAACAAGGTTCCGTGAAGGAATGCATGTTATTCGTCAATATAACGTTAGAAATAAACGTAAAAAAGATTTCGATATGCCAGGAAGCATAGGTCTTTCCACCAGAGACGGAAGCGGGCCTGCCATGTCACCGGACGGAAAAAGAATTGCTTATGTTTCAGAAGGTGAAATCAGGGTTTCTTACGTTGATTTAAGCGGTAATATTACAGGATCAATGGAGAATAGATGTCTGGGTGTGGCGCATATGCCGCGGTGGAAACGTAATTCAGAGGATCTCTCATATTTATCAGGATCGAGTTTGCTTACCTGTAATGTTAGAACTGGTGAAACATCTACAGAATATTTCAATTTGACATGGGCACGTGCAAGTACAGACGATGTTACCATTCATGTTGGTAAGTTATTTAACGGTGTATCTGACACTACGATGGATAATGTTGACGTTTATATTTCAAAAGGTCGCATCACTAAAATTACCCCTCATGGGTCAGAACCAGCAATTGGTGAGTTAATCGATCATTCAATGGATACAATGATCCCTGGTATAATGGCTGGCCATACCCACCAAACCGAATTGTTAGGGGAAAAATTAGGACGTAATTGGCTTTCATATGGCATTACGAGTGTCCGTGATCCGGGGTCTAACCCCTATAAATCTCTAATGCGTAAAGAAACATGGGAAAGTGGAATACAAAAAGGACCACGAATGTTTTATGCAGGATGGTTGACGGGCGGTGCTCGTATATATTATGGCCAAAGTTATAATGCCATTAATGAAAAGGCACTACGTCATGAGATTACCCGAGCAAAAGAATTAGACTATGACATGGTCAAATCATATGTCCGACTTCCTGATGAATTTCAACAAATTCTCATCAAGGAAGCCCACGCAATGGGAATTCCGCTATCAAGCCATGAAATTGCACCAGCCGTACAAAACGCAATGGATAGTGTTGAACATATGGGTGCAACAAGCCGACGCGGGTATTCACCAAAATTTTCTTACCTTTCAAACAGCTATGCTGATGTAACTGAAATTATTGCAAAATCGGGTCTATATATAACACCGACAGCCACACTCGAAACCGGTTATTTCAATTATATGTTAGAACATCCCGAATATTTATCGGATGTTAAGTATAGGGTTTTTCTAGATGAGTTACAGCGCGATAGCTTGAGGCGCTCTGCGCAATCGGACTATGTTGCCAATGAAATTCGTTTAAATTCTAATATGCTCAAAACAATTAAACAAATACATGATAAAGGTGCAAATTTTACGGCTGGAACAGACAGTCCTTTTATCCCATATGGTATAGCACAGCATTTTGAAATGATTATGTTTGTTGATGCGGGGCTTTCAGAAGCCGATGCGATCAGGGCTGCCACAATTAAGGTGGCCGAAAATATTGGCGTGGAAAATGACCTTGGTACGCTCGAGGTCGGAAAAATAGCAGATATGGCGATTTTAGATGACAATCCACTAGACGATATTCGTGCTATTCGTGAAGTTAAAGCAACTATTAGAGGGGGGCATTATTATACGGGGTTTGAACTCACGACTGACAGGAGCCCTAGATGAGCGAGAATAGCGATAATTATTGGAAAGAAAATGTACGACTTGTTTTAAAGTTACTCGCTATTTGGTTTATCGCATCATTTGGTATGGGTATATTGTTTGTTGATTGGTTAAATCAATTTCAATTCTTCGGTTTTCCATTTGGATTTTGGATGGCTCAACAGGGGGCAATATATGTCTTTGTTGTTCTTATATTCGTCTATGTTTTTAAAATGAATAAACTGGATAAAAAGTTCGGTGTAGACGAAGAAGAAATGATGGATGAGGGGAGCGAATAATGGATACACAAACGCTTACCTACATCATCGTTGGGATAACTTTCGCCCTTTATATCGGAATTGCCATCTGGGCAAAAGCGGGTACCACGGATGATTTTTATGTGGCGGGGCACCACGTACCGCCGCTGGCAAACGGAATGGCAACGGCCGCCGATTGGATGAGCGCTGCAAGCTTTATCTCAATGGCAGGCCTCATTAGTTTTATGGGACGTGACGGTGCCATGTATTTAATGGGGTGGACCGGAGGATATGTTCTTCTTGCGCTTCTTCTTGCGCCATATTTACGTAAATTCGGGCAATTTACTGTGCCGGATTTTGTTGGTGACAGATATTATTCCGACGCGGCCAGAACCGTTGCTGTGATCTGTGCGTTGTTTGTGTCTTTTACCTATGTGGCGGGTCAAATGCGCGGCGTGGGTATTGTGTTTTCTCGCTTTCTTGAGGTTGATATTATGACCGGTGTCCTCATTGGCATGTCGATTGTGTTCTTTTATGCCGTACTCGGAGGAATGAAGGGAATTACCTACACACAAGTGGCGCAATATTGTGTGCTGATTTTTGCATTTATGGTACCGGCCATATTTATTTCAATCCTGATGACGGGAAACCCTGTGCCGCAACTTGGGTTTGGCGCCGAACTTGCGGACGGGTCTGGTTATTTACTTGATAAGCTTGATGGTATTTCTACGGAGCTTGGGTTTGGGGAATATACCGCCGGAAATAAATCAACCATTGATATGTTCTGCATTGTTGCCGCGTTAATGGTCGGAACGGCGGGACTGCCGCATGTGATTGTTCGTTTCTTTACGGTCCCAAAAGTAAGTGACGCACGTTTGAGCGCGGGATATGCGCTTGTATTAATCGCGATCCTTTATACAACGGCACCGGCGGTAGCGAGTTTTGCCAGATTAAATTTAATTGATACGGTTTCTAATGCAGAATATCAAGCAACGCCAGAATGGTTTAAAAATTGGGAAGCCATCGATTTGATCGCATGGCGCGATAAAAACGGTGACGGAAAAATCCAATATACCGCAGGTAATGCTTTTGAAGGAAAACCTGATTTTCGCGATGAGGGTAAGGGGGCATCCGGAGAACGCTTACTCAGAAATGAAAACGGCCCTAGTGATAATGAACTCTATATTGATCAGGATATTATGGTGCTTGCTAATCCTGAAATTGCAGATCTTCCTAATTGGGTGGTGGCGCTTGTGGTGGCGGGTGGCTTGGCGGCGGCACTTTCAACCGCGGCGGGTCTTTTATTGGTGATTTCGACGTCTGTTGCACATGATTTATTTAAAAAGATGCTTCTGCCTAATATCACGGATAAACAAGAATTGATGTTTGCAAGAATGGCGGTGGCAATCGCCGTCTTGATTGCGGGATATTTCGGTATCAATCCACCGGGTTTTGTTGCGCAAGTGGTCGCCTTTGCATTTGGATTGGCGGCGAGCACTTTCTTCCCCATCATTCTTATGGGGATATTCTATAAACGCATGAATAAAGAAGGGGCCATTTCCGGCATGCTTACGGGACTTGTGTTCACGTCGCTTTATATTATTTACTTTAAATTCATCAATCCGGATGCAAGTAATGCCGAAAATTGGTGGTTTGGTGTATCACCCGAAGGCGCAGGTACTATTGGTATGGCCCTTAATTTCGTTGTTGCTTACGTTGTCAGTCAATTTACAAATGCTCCTCCAAAAGATGTACAGGACATGATTGAACGGATCAGGGTGCCAAGAGGGTAGGTTTTATTTTTGCCATAATTATAAGGTAATTTAAGGTATGGTGAAATTTGGGAATAAAAAAATGAGAGTTTTCTGGGCTTTTTGTGGCGTCGCATTTTGCGCTACCTCTTCACATGCCAAGATGAAAAGCGAACAATTTATCATCGAAAGTGGCGAAAGCCGTGAAATATGCGTTTCTCTTGGGTTTGGCGAAAATATGAATTATGCCTTCATTGGAGGTTGTGAATTAAAATTTAGCATTCATTATCAACAAGACGCTCAATTATCTTATGTAGTTGAAGAGAAAACGGCAAAAGAAGAAGATCATTTTTTTACGGCAATGGTACCCCAAGATTATTGTATGCGCTGGTCTAATCCAAACCCCTGGAGTGCGACAGTCAATGTGATTTATGATGTCCGTTGATCAAGAAACAATAAGAGTTTTTGTTGCATTATCATTAAGCGACGATGTTATGGAGCGCTTAAAAAAACGTTCTCAATCATTAAAAGATCAGCTCAGTGAACTCAATATCCGATGGGTGCCTTATGAGAACTATCATATCACGCTTATCTTTATAGGAAATGTACCGATAAATGCTCTTGATAAACTAGAAGCATTAATGAAAGAAGCGGTTCAAGGCTATGCACCTTTTGAAGTGACTTTAGGGGATGCAACCCTATTTCCGCCGGATAATGAAAAAAAAGGTGTTTTAATTACATCCGTAGAAACAAGCGATCCTTTAAAAAAAATACAGAGCAAGTTAGATCAAAAATTTCGGGAGGCTGGATATAATCTAATAGATCGCCCTTACCGGCCACATGTAACTCTTGCAAGGTTAAGACGCGCGAAGGTAAGTGAAGAAGAGCTTAAAAAAACAGGTGAAAGTTTCAGTATAACTGCCTCACACGTTCATTTATATTATACGGAAAAACGTGATGGCCGGGTTTATAATGGTATTTTAAGAAGCGTAGAGCTTATCAGTTAATTTGCTTCTCTATTATTCTTTAATAACTTAGTTGTTGTTATTCATATAATTGGTTACCTTATTTAAAAATAAGGATCATATGCCATGCACGTAATATCAAAAAAAGAAATTGAACAGCTTCTGCCTAATATTGTTTCAATGCCACTTATTGAACAGGGTTTCGCGGATTATTCTGAAGGAAAGTGTAATATCCCGCCAGTCGGTGAATTGATCATGGAAAAGGGAGAAATTCACATAAAATATGGCTGTGTTAAAGGCGGCGATTATTATGTTGTGAAAATTGCATCGGGTTTTTACGGCAATATTAATATGGGGCTTCCCAACAGTAACGGTATGATGATCTTATTTTCGCAACATACTGGTGAGGTTGCAGCCATTCTTCATGATGAATGTTTGTTGACTGACGTAAGAACGGCCGTCGCAGGGGCCATTTCAGCAAAATACCTAGCACCAAAAAACATAACCGCGATTGGTATAGTAGGAACAGGTGTTCAAGCAAGGATGCAAGCAGAATATCTTGCGCCAGTGACGGATTGCAAAAATATTATTGTTTGGGGAAGAAACCCTGAAAAGTTACTAGAATATAAAAAAGATATGACTGATAAAGGCTATAATGTCACAGCAACAATGGATATGAATGAGCTTTGTTCATCGGCGAATTTAATCGTTACAACGACGCCTTCTGAAGATGCTCTTATAACCGCTGATATGGTTAAACCCGGCACACATATTACGGCTATGGGGTCTGATATGCCAGATAAACAAGAAATTGATGCCGAAATTTTAAAGATGGCTGATATTGTCGTTTCAGATAGTATTGAACAAAGTCAGCTTCGTGGAGAAATTCATCAGGCATTGAAAAGAAATGCTATTACAAATGATGATGTTATTGAACTTGGGACTGTGATTTCAAAGGGTGTAGGTCGCAGCAATGAAGATCAAATCACTGTTGCCGATTTAACTGGTGTTGCAGTACAAGATTTGAAAATCGCAGAAGCAATCTTTCATGGGGCGACAAAGTCATAATCATTTGATTTTAGTTTTATAATTATATCTATTGTTTGAGGGAAAAATCAGGAGTTTTTAATGGATGAATTGAAAGTGGGTTTGGCACAAATGGCACCAGTTTGGTTGGACCGTGATGCGACACTCAAAAAAGTCATTGGTTTTATCAATGATGCCGGAGAAAAAGGCGTTGATTTAATCGCGTTCGGTGAAGCGATCGTTCCGGGATATCCTTTCTGGATTGAACCAACTGGTGGCGCAAGATTTAACGCCCAAGATCAGAAAGAAATGCATTCCCATTATATGGACCAGTCCGTTCAAATTGAAGCGGAGCATTTGGACAGCGTATGTGAAGCAGTTAAGAAAAATAAAGTCGCAACATATTTAGGAATAATAGAACGTGCAAAAAACCGCGGTGGTCATAGCCTTTATTGCACGATGGTCTATATTAATAAAAATGGTGAAATTTGCTCAACCCACCGAAAACTTATGCCGACTTACGAAGAACGATTAACATGGTCACCAGGTGATGGTCATGGCTTGAGGGTTCATGAATTAGGGGCTTTCACGGTTGGCGGGCTTAATTGTTGGGAAAATTGGATGCCTTTACCGCGTGCGGCGCTTTATGGCATGGGCGAAGATTTGCATGTGGCGATTTGGCCAGGTGGCATTCATAATACAGAGGATATCACGCGCCATATGGCGAAAGAAGGACGCTCATATGTGATATCCGTATCGGGATTGATGCGACCTAGTGATTTTCCAGAAAATACGCCGCATATAGAAGCCATTCTGAAAGGCATAGAAGGAAAAGACTATTTAGCAACAGGTGGATCATGTTTAAGCGCCCCCAATGGTGAATGGGTGATCGAACCACAAGTTGGCGAAGAAGGGCTATATATAGCAGAAATCAATCATGCCCGCGTGCGAGAAGAGCGACAAAATTTTGATCCCGTTGGTCATTATTCAAGGCCTGATGTGACAAAATTAACGGTCAATAGAACCCGTCAATCAACTGTGGATATTATTGATGACTGAGGAAGTGATAATTCGCTCCTCAGAAGTGAGTGATATTGGCGATGTTCATAAAATTTATCAATATGAAGTGCTAAATGGTACTGCAACTTTCGATAAAATTCCGCCTTCTGAAAATGATTTAATGAGTAAGCGACAGGTTATCATTGATAATGGCTTTCCATATTTAGTTGCTGAAATAAATGGCAAAGTCGTCGGATATTCATATGTTTCATTATATCGAGAGCGCTCAGCATATTCAAAGACGGTAGAAAATGCCATTTATATTGATCCTGATTATAGAGGAATGGGAATTGCTTCAAAACTAATGGATGCATTGCTTCCAATATGTGAAGAAATTGGATTAAAACAGATTATTGCTGTGATTGGGGACAGTGAAAATCATGGTTCAATCAACCTTCATAAAAAACTTGGATTTAGGGAGGTTGGTGTTCTAGAAAACGTCGGATATAAGTTTGAACGTTGGATCAATGTGGTATTGATGCAAAAATCTTTTTGATTATTTTTTCTTTTTCTTCTTTTTACGCCTCGCGATAGCAACAGGTGTAAAAAGCACGCCTGCGACAATGACGACGATTAAGATTTTTATGATGAACCACATATTTTATTCTTTCTGATTAAGAGAGGACTATAAAATATCAATGGATATTGTCAACGCACTTGCCAAGCTTTTAGAAACGGCTTACAAATTTATGTCTATAAATTATAAAAGTTTGGGAGAGCTTAAATCATGAATAATCGCAGAAATTTCTTAAAAATGTCATCAATGGTTGGAGCCGCGGGTTTAATTAGTGCTTGCGGGCAAGGTGGTGGCGATGGGTCAGATGCGATGGCACAATCGCAAGCCATACCGAAAGGAAAGTTTGACGATCTGCCCAATATGATGGATGGGATAGCGCCAATTAGTGTCGCGGAACATGAAGCTCGTATAGCAAAAGCGCAAGAATTAATGGCACTTAACGGTTTTGAAGCCATTTATTTAGAAGCAACGAGCAACCTTTGGTATTATACCGGAATGCGTTGGGGACAAAGTGAGCGGATGGCGGCGGCGATTATTCCACGCGAAGGCGAAGTTGCCTATATCGCGCCAATGTTCGAAGTGCCACGATTACAAGAACGTATTATCGTCGGTGATACGGTTCGAGGTTGGGAAGAACATGAAAGTCCTTACAGACTTGTGGTTTCAATGCTTAAGGATTTGGGTATTGAATCAGGTAAAATAGGAATTGGTGAAATGACCAGATTCTTCTTGATGGACGGTATAAGAAAAGAAGCGCCTTATCTTGATCTGCAAAGTGCGGACCCTGTTACAGCTGAATGTCGCATCATTAAATCAAAACGTGAACTTGAACTTTTACAGCATGCCAATGATATTACTATTCAAGCCTTTAAAGCAATGATCCCTCATATAGAGTTAGGAATGCGCGGCTCAGATATCAGACGGCTTTCACAAGAAGCACATGCGGGCTTAGGCGTAACAGGATCGCTGGGCACCATGATTGGTGTTGTATCATCATCTCCGCATGGATCGATCGTTGAGCCGGTTCTTGAAGAAGGAATGATTATTCTGATGGATGGGGGATGTAATGTTCATAATTACGCATCAGATATAACCAGAACGATTGTTTTTGGTGAGCATACAGCCGAACAAGAAGAAGTTTGGAATTTAGAAAAACGCGCACAGGCCGCAGGATTTGAAGCGGCACAGTTAGGGGCACCAATGGAAAATGTCGATATTGCCTCGCGACAAGTGATTACGGATGCCGGATATGGTCCGGGTTATAAAACACCTGGACTACCACACCGTACGGGCCACGGTATTGGTCTTGATATGCATGAATGGGGTAATGCGGTATATGGCAATAAGCGGCCATTGGAGCCAGGTATGTGTTTCAGTATCGAACCTACGATTGCCATTCCCGGAAAATTTGGCATCCGCTTAGAAGATTGTTGCTATATGACGGAACAAGGGCCAAATTGGTTTAGTAATCCATCCGTCGCCATTGATGACCCGTTTGGAAATAATTAATATGAAAAAGAGCATAATAAAAACTATGCTCTTTTTTATTGCGACTGTACTGTTGGTCAGTTGTGATAAACAGCCTGATATCGACCATCAATTCACTATTGCAGTTATACCTGACACACAGAATATGGTTGATTTTATGCATCAAAAACAAGAAGGCTTTCCCATTGATGCCGCGGAACTTTTCATTGAGCAAATGCAGTTTGTTGCGGATAATACAAAATCAAATGGCGGTGAGATTGAATTTGTGACCTCTGTTGGTGATGTTTGGCAACATTTGGGTATATATTTAGATGATGAACATGCCGCACGCGGTTTCCCGGCTATACTTTTTAATCCGCGACTTGGTATAGAAAAAATAAATAAAGGTATCAATGAGTTTGAATTGCTAATGGCACGTAGGGGATATAATTTACTAGCATACACTGGTGTACCGTTTGGGGTCGCACCGGGCAATCATGATTATGATACCGGGTATCAATATAATCCGTTTCCAAATGACCCTGACCCTCGGGCAAGAATTCGTGAAGCCAATATGGTTCCTAATCGTCACGTTGGTGGTTATAATACTTTTAATGATGTATTTGGTCCCGATAGCAGATATTTCAAAGGAAAAGATTGGTACATTGATAGTTTTAATGGTGGCGTCAATAGCGCTCAAATTTTTGAAGCAGGCGGGTATAAATTTCTGCATTTTTCATTTGAAATGCAAGCGGGTGATGATGTCCTATCTTGGGCACAAAATATAATTGATGCTCATCCCGGAATACCAACCATGATGTCGACACATGATTTTTTAAATCCTCGTGGTGAAAGAATGCCTAGTCCAGTTTATGATCTAGCATCAGTGGACCCATTAGATCACAATAGCGCAGAAGATATATGGAACGAGTGGATTAAAAAAAATGATCAAATATTTATGATTTTAAGTGGACATCAAATTGGGCAAGCCATGAGAGTTGACATAAATGATTATGGAAATAATGTATTTCAGATTTTGTCCGACTATCAAGGGCGCGGCATGGCAGCAAATCCACCATTAGATGGCAGTCGAATTACGGGTCTTGGTGATGGATGGTTGCGATTAATGGAATTTGATACGGGACTTGACGTGCCAATCATAAAAGTGCGAACCTATTCAACACATTATCAGAGGTATGCCAATGAATTTGGTGATTATGCAGCTTGGTACCGAAATTTGGAACAGCCAAATATGTCAGATAAGGAATTTATTGAAGCAGATCATTTTGAAATTGAATTAAATGATTTTAAAAAACGCTTTGGGGAACCAAATTAAAGAGGGAGAAATAAATGTTAGCATTTCCAGAAATAACGGCACTGTGTGCCGGTTTTTTAGGGGTTTTAGGTGTCGTGCTCGCAGGTCACGTGGGCTCATATCGTGGTAAAGCAAAAATTAATCTTGGTGACGGTGATGACAAAGAGCTTTTTTGCCGTATTAGAAAACAGGGAAATTATACGGAATATGTGCCACTAGGGTTGATCGTCTTAGGTCTACTTGAAATGAGCGGCGCAGCAGGCACAATGGCCATTAGCATTATGGGAGGAAGTTTGGTCGTTAGTCGTATTCTTCATCCATTAGGAATGAAGTCAGATGGTTCAACTTCCATGTATCGCTTTTTTGGTATGATTGGTACGCTTCCGGTAATTCTTGCGGCGAGCATTTGGCTCATCATTTCGCAGATGCCTATATAGACTTGAAAGATATCATATGACAAAATCAACCTTAAATCGCCGTGAAATACTGGAACGTATGGCTGTGGTGACGGGTGGGGCAGTATCTTTAACGATTTTATCTGCTTGTGATGGCGGCGTAAAAGCGCCAAAGAATACCGAAAACCTTAATTTGAAAGCACTCAATAAAGAACAGTTGGATTTAATTGCGGATATTGCCGATATGATTATTCCAGATACGGAAACTTTGGGTGCTAAATCGGTTAATGTTCACTTCTTAGTGGATGAACTTGCGGCAAATTGGATGACTTCTGATGAACGCAAAGGGTTTTTAAATGATTTAACAGTGCTTGATGAACGGATAAAAACTGAACGCGGAAAAAGTTTTAGCTCACTAGATAATCAGGGAAGAGGGACTGTTTTAGATCAATTAGGACAAGAAATGTTAGCCGCAGGTGAAGGCACAGCAGGCCTTGGCGATATTACAAATTCAGATGATAACACCGGAAGAAAACACATTTACCGCGAGTTACGTGAGCTTATTATATTCGGATATTACACATCCGAAGTCGGCGCAACAGAAGAACTGAATTATGATCCAATTCCAGGTGGATATAGTGGTTGTATTCCGTTAGCGGATGTTGGTGGTAAAGCGTGGTCAATTTAAAGGCGAATAGGTATGGCTGAAGAATTTGATGCAATCGTTGTTGGCTCTGGTATGTCAGGAGGGTGGGCAGCAAAAGAATTTACGGAAAAAGGTATGAAAACCTTACTGCTAGACCGTGGTCGACAAGTGAAGCACCGAGAAGATTACCCAACAGAGAATGTCCCCCCATGGGATCTTCCAAATAATGGACGTGTACCAAAAGAAGAGCTAGATCAAGATTATGAAATTCAGAAAATGGCATTTCTTCAGGAATATAATAAGCATTTCTTTGTGAAAGATAGTGAACATCCTTACACCCAACCTGATGATAAAATGTTTACATGGATTAGGGGCTACCATGTAGGGGGTCGTTCATTAACTTGGGGAAAGCAAACATACCGTTGGTCGGAAATGGATTTTAATTCCAATATTGAAGACGGTAACGGTATAGACTGGCCAATTCGATATGCAGATATTGAGCTATGGTATGATTATGTCGAAACATTTGCCGGAATTTCAGGATCACTTGAGGGGATTCCAAATTTACCAGATGGTAAATTTCAACCGCCTATGGAAATGACCTGCGTTGAAGCAGAAATGAAAAAAAGGTTTGATGAGATATATGATGATCGTCACTTTATTATTGGTCGATGCGCTCATTTAACGGAACCAACGGAAGAGCAGCGTTCATTAGGGCGGGAAAAATGCCAATATCGTAATGAATGTATGCGCGGTTGTTCATTTGGTGCTTATTTTTCAAGTCAATCGGCAACATTACCAGCAGCAGAACGCACTGGAAATTTAACAACGGTTACAGATGCAATTTGCCATAGTGTCATTTATGATGAAACCACAGGTAAGGCGCGTGGTGTACGTGTTGTTAATAGTATTACTAAGGATACCACGGAATATAGTGGTAAAGTGGTATTCTTATGCGCATCGACCATCGCTTCTACGCAAATTATGCTTAATTCAGTTTCAGAAAAATTTCAAAATGGCATTGCCAATGGTAGTGGTGCATTAGGCCATTATTTAATGGATCATATTTACCAAGCGGGCGCCAGTGGTCGAATGCCTGGCTTTGAAGATTTCTACGAAAGT
>NZ_CBFIEP010000010.1:0-19398 GCF_965661635.1 Pseudemcibacter sp.
ATGCCATGACTTCTTATAAGAGATAACAAGATAAATGATAAGTAGAAAATGAAGTTTAAGTGTTATCAGTTTTATCGCGGTCAATTGCTGCGTTAATCATCTCTTTTGCTTTTTCTGGACCTTCCCAACCGATAATTTTAACCCACTTATCGCCTTCTAAATCTTTATAATGTTCAAAGAAATGTTGGATTTGCTGAATAAGCAGCTCTGGAAGGTCTTCATAAGACTTTACTTTCTTATAAGTAGGGTCAGTTTTTAGATCAGGAACAGCAAGTATCTTTTCATCGCCACCCGCTTCATCTTCCATTAATAGAACCCCAACTGGACGTGCTCTAATCATGCAGCCAGGCACTAAGCTTTCACCGACTACTACGAGAACATCGCAAGGATCACCATCATCAGAAAGAGTATGGGGGATATAACCATAGTTGGCAGGATAACGCATTGGCGTATGAAGGATACGGTCAACGAGGATTGTGCCACTTCGTTTATGCATTTCATATTTAACGGGCGCGCCACCAGCAGGTACTTCGATAATTACGTTAATTTCTTCCGGCGGATTAAGGCCAGCATTAATTTGGTCTATTAGGGGCATTCTTTATTACCTATATTAGAAAGATTGAATCATATGGGGCGCAATATAGCTAAAAATATATTTTTGTCAGTAGTTATCTTGCTAATTTTTAATTCATCGGTTACCGTTTCACCACTTCGTGAAAGTGTGAAGAGGTTTTTTAAAAAAATACGTAAAAATAAGGGAGAATTAAATTGGATTTAGCACTTATTCCACCGCTGCTGGGGGTATTAGGTCTCGTGGTTGCATTTATACTTTATGGATTAGTGATGAAGTATGATGAAGGAAACGAAAAGGTGGCCAAAATTGGAGGCGCAATTCATCGTGGTGCGATGGTATTCATGAACAGAGAGTATAAGATGCTACTTATGTTCAATATTGTTCTGATCATACCACTTTATGTAGCGCTTGGAACAGAAACAGCTATTTCTTTTGCTGCAGGGACGCTCTGTAGTGGTATTGCAGGTTATCTTGGAATGTTTGCGGCGACGAAAGCAAATGTAAGAACGACCACCGCTGCGCATGAAGATGGTGCGGGTGCTGCATTAACGGTCGCGTTCTTTGGTGGATCAATCATGGGCATGTGTGTTGCGGCTCTTGGTCTTCTTGGTCTTGGGTTGCTTTATTATTTCTTTGGTGCGGAACACGCAGAAGCCGTGCATGGCTTCGGTATGGGTGCATCGACAGTGGCTCTTTTCTCTCGTGTGGGCGGCGGTATTTTTACCAAATCTGCAGATGTTGGTGCTGACCTTGTTGGTAAGCTAGAAGCAGGTATTCCAGAAGATGATCCACGTAACCCAGGCGTAATTGCCGATAACGTTGGCGATAACGTTGGCGATGTTGCCGGCATGGGGTCCGATATTTTTGAAAGTTATTGCGGTGCGACGATTGCGACAGTGGCGCTTGCGGCGACGATGGGTGTTGCTAATCAAGCTGATCTTATGTCACTTCCATTATTGCTTTCTTCGGCTGGTTTAATTTGCTCTATCCTAGGTATTATCCTAGTGAAGATGATGTCTAATAGCTCACCTGAAAAAGCGCTCCGTACGGGAACTATTGGTGCCGCCGTGATATTCATAGTGGCTGCTTATTTCGTTCTTCAGTATTTCGGTATTGATATTGGCAAATTCTATGCGATCGTTTGTGGTGCTGTTGGGGGTGTCATTATTGGACTTGTTACTGAATATTATACCGCGTCAACACCTGTTAGACGGATTGCTGAATCAGGTAAAACAGGTTCGGCGACGGTGATGATTACTGGGCTTGCTGTCGGAATGCAGTCGGTTGTGCTGCCAATTTTAACAATTTGTGGAATTATCTATATTTCAACACAAAGTGCTGGCCTTTATGGTGTTGGTCTTGCGGCGATTGCGATGCTTGCAACCGTTGGGATTACGATGGCGATTGATGCTTATGGACCAGTTGCTGATAACGCAGGCGGTATTGCTGAAATGGCAGGACTTGGTAAGGAAACACGTGATATCACAGATAGTCTTGATGAACTTGGAAATACAACGGCAGCGATTGGTAAAGGATTTGCTATTGGTGCTGCGGCGCTTGCGGCGCTTTCCATTATCGCGGCTTTCACGGCGACAGTTTCGGCAAATATTCCCGGGTTTAGCTTATCACTTGATAAACCAGAGGTGCTTATTGGTCTCTTTATCGGTGGAACGATACCATTCTTGATCGCGTCAATTACGATGACAGCGGTTGGTGATGCAGCCATGGAAATGATCGTTGAAATTCGCCGTCAATTTAAGGATATACCGGGTCTGCTGGAAGGAAAAGCGGATCCTGACACTGAAAAATGTGTTGATATTGCAACAACAGCAGCGTTGAAGAAAATGATTATTCCGGGTGTAATCGCTGTAACAGTACCTGTGATAGTTGGCCTTGGTCTTGGCGCGGAAAGCTTAGGCGGTATGCTTGGCGGTGCGCTTCTTGGTTGTGTACTTATGGCACTTATGATGGCCAATGCCGGTGGTGCATGGGATAACGCTAAGAAATACATTGAAAAAGGAAACCTAGGCGGCAAGGGGTCAGATACTCATGCTGCAGCGGTTGTTGGTGATACGGTTGGTGATCCGTTCAAGGATACATCAGGCCCATCAATGAATATCTTGATTAATGTGATGGCGATTGTAAGCTTGGTGATTGCACCACTGCTTTCATAATCTGAAAAATATTTTCAAGAAGGCCTCCGAATTTCGGGGGCCTTTTTTTAT
This sequence comes from Pseudemcibacter sp., assembly GCF_965661635.1. Taxonomy (NCBI): domain Bacteria; kingdom Pseudomonadati; phylum Pseudomonadota; class Alphaproteobacteria; order Emcibacterales; family Emcibacteraceae; genus Pseudemcibacter; species Pseudemcibacter sp. Next base: position 2,800 of record NZ_CBFIEP010000010.1, read on the forward strand.
ATGTGACCTATAATGAGGGCAATGAAGAAAAGTATGCCAAAATGATGATTGGATTTGAAGAGTTTAAGACATAATTCTCGATCATCAATTTTAAGTAGTTTTAGCTGATAGGCAAGTTGACCACCAGCAACAGACATTGCAAGAAAAAAGAATAAATTAAGATTCGCTAAATAACCTGCGATCAAGCTAAGAATGAAACACAGTAGATAAAAACCAATAAGCCATTTATGAGTGTTATTTCCAAACCGAAGCGCCGTTGATTTTACACCAACCTTAATGTCATCTTCTTTATCCTGATGTGCATAAATAGTGTCATATCCAAGGGTCCAAAAAATTCCAGCGCAATATAGAACAATCGCCGGCAGTTTTATTTCCCCACTCACAGCGGCCCAACCAAGTAATGCCCCCCAGTTAAATGTAAATCCGAGAATAAGCTGTGGCCAATATGTAATCCTCTTCATAAGAGGATAAATGACAACGAGAATAAGTGAGGAGGCCCCCAAATAGATTGTAAATAAATTGAGCTGCAATAAAATTATTAGTCCAATTATACAGAGTATGCCCAAAAAAACGAAAGCACCAAAAACACTAATACGGCCACTTGGAAGTGGTCGCCCTTTCGTTCGTTCAACCATAGCATCTGCTTTACGGTCCCAAAGGTCATTCACAATGCAACCTGCCCCGCGCATAACAAAAGCACCGATTGTAAATAAAACCATTAACTTAAAATTTGGGATCAATGCGGTTTCACCATAATAGTGACTGGATAACATAATCGACCATAGGCCGGGCCACAGTAAAAGCCACGTACCGATAGGACGATCAGCACGCATCAATTGCAAGTACCCCCATGCAAAATCAGGTGACATTTTATTGACCCAATTCTGTTTTACCGTATCTTCTGGCGCTGTTTTAAGGCGTTCATTAAATTTGCTTTTTGATGATTTTGTCATTTGCCTTTACGCATTTAATGTTATCATATGAGTATAGTCATAACCGAATAAAAGAAAATGTCGAATAAAAGTTCAAGAACACGTCTATATATTAATGAAGTTTTCCAAGAAGGATCTGTCCATCATATTGAGGGCAATCAAGGACATTATTTGGTTAATGTACTTAGGATAAAGGTTGGTGAATTTGTGACCCTTTTCAATGGCGACCAGGGTGAATGGCTTGCGGAAGTTATAAAAGTCAAAAAAGGCAAAGCATTATTAACGGCGGTTGAGAAGACCATCGAACAAAAACATGACCCAGATTTGTGGTATTTATTTGCGCCAGTAAAAAAAGCACGCGTTGATTACATGATACAAAAAGCCACAGAACTTGGCGTTAGTTATATCAGACCAATCATCACACAACATACGAACCTTGATAAAATTAAGGAAGAAAAAATCATAAACAATATGATTGAAGCAGCAGAGCAATGCGGCCGCATGACAGTACCTCAAATGGATGTTATGATATCATTAGAAGAAATGTTGGAGAATTTTCCTGAGGGTAGAGGTTTGATTTTTTGCGATGAAGCGGGCGACGCGATCACATTTAAAGAAATTAAAACGTCATATAACAAGTGGGCCATCTTAATCGGACCTGAAGGGGGTTTTTCTGAAACGGAGCGAGAATTGATAAGAAAACATCCTCAAAGTATCCCGGTCACTTTAGGGCCAAGAATTTTAAGAGCAGATACGGCAGCCGTTTCGGCGCTTTCATTATGGCAATCCTTTTTAGGGGATTGGTAAAATGAATAATCATAACCAACCCTGGGGTCAGCCCTCTAATGAAAATGATCCTGAGCCGCCGAAAAAATCACTAAAACCTTTTATAATTAGCGTCACAGCGGTGGTTGCTGTTATCACTCTAATTGCTTGGGTTCTTGGCGACAATCTTACTTCAGGGCAAAGTGTCAGTTTAATGTATGACTTTTTATTACTCGCTTTAATTGGGGCAGGACTGATTGGACATGTCATTAGCAATCCAGGTCAAGCGCTTAGAAATATAGCAGGCTGGATTATAATATTTGGCATTTTAGGACTTGGCTATTCAGTTTGGAATGGTAGCGGTATGCTTTCAAGTGAATTAAATCCTTCTAATGGTATGGCCAGTGAAAATGCCATTACATTTCGTGCCGATAATAACGGGCATTACAGAGTGAATGCTGAAATCAATGGTGAAAAAGTCGATTTTATGATTGATACTGGCGCAACTAGTGTCGTTTTAACGATGAATGATGCTGAAAAAATTGGTTTCAATCTCGATGATTTAACATTTGTAGCGCCCGCTTCTACGGCGAACTGGGTTGTTTATAATGCGCCTATTCGATTAAATGCTCTGTCCGTCGGACCAATTCGAGTGGAAAGCGTTGAAGGCTTTGTAAATCAAGGCGAACTTGATATCTCTTTATTGGGGATGAGCTTTTTAAATCGTTTAAGTGGTTATGAAGTTAAGAACGGCCTATTGACATTATATCCTTAATCCCCACATGATAAATATTCCGCCTAAGTGGCTATAAAAAGAGGGTACATAAATGAGCAATATTTCAAAAGATTCCCCAGTAGAATCAAAGCAACAATTAATTGATTATATAGCCGACGGCGAAAAACCAAAAAGCGATTGGACAATTGGAACAGAGCACGAAAAATTCGTCTACTGTGTGGATAGCGGTAAGCCTGTTCCTTATCACGGTGAACGCAGCATTAAAGCGATCCTTGAAGCCTTAAAGAAAGAGTTTGATTGGGCTCCGATCATGGAAGGTGAAAATATCATCGGCCTTAAAAAAGATGGTCAATCTGTCACTTTAGAGCCGGGTGGTCAATTAGAACTATCTGGTGCCATGGTCAAAACATTGCATCAAACCTGTGCGGAAAGCACCAGCCATCTTCGTCAGGCACAAGCCGTAAGTGAGAAGCTTGGTATTAATTATATTGGCATGGGTTTTAATGCCAATACGAAACGAGAAGACGTGCCAATTATGCCTAAAGGGCGTTATAATATTATGCGAGATTATATGCCTAAGAAAGGTAATCTTGGACTTGATATGATGCTGCGTACTTGTACGATCCAGGTTAACCTTGATTATTCTTCGGAAGCCGACATGGTGAAAAAATTTCGTGTCTCGTTGGCGCTCCAACCACTCGCAACAGCCATTTTTGCCGCAAGTCCATTTACCGAAGGAAAACCAAACGGTTTCCAAAGTTATCGCTCACATATCTGGACTGATACGGACCCGGATCGTTGCGGTATATTACCTTTCGTTTTTGAAGAAAATATGGGATATGAGGCATATGTTGATCATGTACTTAATGTCCCGATGTATTTTGTCAATCGTGGCGATACCTATCATGATGTATCCGGCAAATCATTTAAAGATTTCATGAACGGAAAATTAGAAGGCTTTGAAGGCGAATTACCAACCATCAAGGATTGGGAAGATCATATGAGCACACTTTTCCCAGAAGTGCGCCTTAAGAAATTCCTTGAAATGCGCGGCGCGGATGGCGGCACTTGGAGCAGAATTTGTGCGTTGCCCGCTCTCTGGGTTGGTCTGCTTTATGATGATCAAGCATTAGATCAAGCCTACGACATGATTAAAGACTGGACACCGGAAGAGCATCAAGCATTAAGAGATAATGTGCCACGCGATGCGCTTAATGTTCCTTTTAGAAACGGAACCGTTCAAGATTTGGCAAAACAGATGCTCGATATTTCGGCTGGCGGGCTCGAGCGTCGCGCTGAACTCAATAATGCGGGCGAAGACGAGCGCGTTTTCTTAAAATCACTTTATGATACAGTAGAAAGTGGGAAAACAACAGCACAACGTATGCTTAATTGTTATCACGGTTCCTGGAACGGCGATATTTCCAAAATTTTTAAAGATTGCAGTTTTTAATACGTGAAATTTAAAAAGGCCGGATCACTCCGGCCTTTTCTTTAACTATTAAAAATATTTATTCTTCGTACCCTCCGAAATTGCCCATTGGTCCAGGGAAGACGACCGGTGTTTCTGCGCCATTGTTTGCGACTGCGGCTACACCAAAGTAATAATTATCAACCACTAGGTTTTCAAAAGTATATGATTGAACATCGCCGACAAATTTACTGTATGTCCACTGATTGCTATCCGTAAGCCGCCAGTAAACTTTATATCCTGCTAAGTTTTCTGCTTCTGTGCCGCTTGGGCGTTTCCAGTTTATTACCGCTGAAGGACGCACCGCTCCTTGTAGCTCGACTTCCCCAGGAAAAGGTGGAGCAGCGGCCATTTCCGCCAACGATACAATATTTAGAGACGTTAGCTTAGCCGCATAATCGAAATCAACCCCTTCGATCACGTCACCATACTCACGGCCATCTTCAACTCGGATGTCTTGATGTTGGCGGTCATAGTGTTCGTTTGTTTCCATGATCCTGACGCCTGGAATACCTACCGCATTAAATGGCCTATGATGACCGCCTCGACTAAAGCGATCAAGGCGGTAAATCATCATTATATCAAGGTTCGGAATATATTTATCCGCCTGTCTATCAACAAAGCGTGCAATGTTACGCGACGGGCTATCAACTTCGCCACCACTAAAGCGACGAATGCGCGCCTCTTCGGGTGTTTCCATTGCTCTTGTCCCTTCTGAAAAAACACGGGCTGTCGTATTATTTATGACCCCATTAATACCCGCGATGTTACCGATCATGTCATTATTGAGCACCGCCTTTATGCGCCAATTATTATCAAGGGCATGTTGCGCAACAATTTGTCCACCAAAAAGTCCCTGTTCTTCACCTGAAAGACCCATGTAAATAATGGAACCGGCAAATTTATGTTTACTCAGGACGCGTGCAGCTTCAATCGCACCCGCCATACCAGTGGCATTATCATTGGCCCCCGGGCTTTCATCGTATCCATTTAGCGGGTCTGACACACGACTATCAATATCGCCTGACATGGCGACATATCGGTTCGGGTCACTCTCCCCGCGCTGAATAGCAACGACGCTCACAACTTCAGTCGGCGTAGGAATACGGTTTCCTGTGACGGTGTCGCTAACATACATTACCTCTAGACACCCACCACAATCACGGCTGATCTTTCTAAATTCTTCGTATATCCAGCGCCGCGCAGCGCCGATACCACGTGTCTCTGATTCTGTTTCCGATAATGTATGGCGTGTACCAAAGCTAACCAGTTTTCGAATATCTGTTTCAATTCGGTCTGCCGATACGTCTTTGACCAATTGATGCAATAAAGGTATTTCTTGAGGTGGTACAGCAACCTGTGCCGTCGCGGATCCTTGCTTGAGGGCTATACTGGATACCCCGATCAATAAGACCAAAACAATTGCAGTCAAAATCAAATTTTTATGCGCCAAATGTTTAAATGGCATTTTTATCTCCCATATTCTTTAATGATTTCCCTATAAAAACCTATCTTACTGCTACCATTAACCGACATTTATTGCAAATTTCCATGTGACGTATTAAAACTAAGGGTGAGGGTAAGAAACGGGACTTTGATGATGAAAAAAATTATATTTAGTATTCTGACAATATTGTTTTTATTGCCGCAAATTTTATGGGCTGATGAAACAGAGCTTAACGATATTTTTACGCCAATGATCGAAAATATGATGGCGGAAAATAATATTCAGGGTTTCTCTTTTTCCATTGTTTCTAAAGACGGACCATTATTTAAGAAAACATATGGTGTTAAAAATATGTATTCCAAAGAGGCCGTGGAAACGACGTCTCTTTTTCACATGGCATCCGTAACCAAAACATTCGTTGGTACAGCTCTTATGCAACTTCATGAAAAAGGGGTGCTTGATGTAGATAAGCCAGTTATCGAGGTGGTGCCTTATTTTGTGTTGGTGGATAGCAGATATAAAGATCTAACAATTCGTCAATTTGCATCACATATATCCGGCATGCCCGATTTTGATAGTGATCCATGGCATAATCCACAATATGATGAAGGGGCACTTGAAAGGTTTACGCGGAATTTTATTTCTCATAAATTTTTAACCCATCCACCGGAAACGATTTTTCAATATTGTAACACAGGGTATGAGCTGCTAGGAGATGTTATTGCTAAGGCATCAGGAATGCCTTTTGAAGATTATGTACGTGAAAATATCCTTTTTCCAGCGGGGATGACTGATAGTACTCTTCTTATCCAAGAAGCGGACATGACCAAATTAAATAGCCTTCATCGAGTTCAAAACGGAAAGATGCGGGTTGCAGATATTTATCCCTATAACCGTATGCATGGACCCAGTTCCACATTGATTTCTAATATTGATGATATGGCGCGGTGGGTTCAGCTTAATTTAAATGGTGGGACGCTCGATGGTAATCGAATTTTAAAGAAAGAAACACTTGATCAAATGTGGGAAGCTGTAATAGGAAGTAACGTTAGACAATTTGATCGCGTAGGATTTAGCTGGCAACGCCGCATGCAAGGTGATGTACAAACGATTTTTCACGGAGGTAGCGATGGATATAGGTCATATATCATCATGATCCCCGAATATGATATTGGGTTTGTCTGGATGTCGAATACGGCCAGTCAACCCTATCATGATTTTTCACAGCAAATTGCTGATAAATTAATAGATTATAGAAGGAAATAAAATGAGTTCAGTTGCAGAATTAAGAGACACGGCCGTCAAAGATTTGCTCGAATATACCAGATCAGTAGCAAAACCAAATGAAGTAAGTTCTGAAGATTTAGAAAACATTAAAAATTCATTAGTTGAAATGGCTGATAGAAAAGAATTTTGGAGTGAGGATCAATTTCCTGCACCGACTGATGGTCAAGTTCACACGCGTTATCTTGTGTCACAAGATGATGATGATAGTTATGCGCTTTATTTAAATGTCATGCACACAGGGAAAAAAGCACCTCCTCATAATCATACTACATGGGCGTGTATCGCATCCGTTGAAGGTGAAGAATATAATTATGTTTATGAGCCAAAAGAAGATGGGCCATTAATTCCAGGTGATCGTGAAATTGAGTTATCTGAAACTATAGTTGTTAAGCCAGGGCAGGGTATAGGTTTACTGCCGGATGACATTCATTCTATCGCAATTAATGAAGGCGAAAGCACACGTCATCTTCATTTTTATGGTCGTGGTTTAGAAACATTAGATCGCCGCTTGATGTGGGATAAAGAATTAAAAACCTGCAAATTTTTTGTGATGGATGTGAAAACCACCACAGATAAAGCGAAATAAAATATTAAGAAGTAAAAAAGTAAAAGGCCGGATCATCTCCGGCCTTTTCTTTATTCATCTTCAGATTTAGTCCATCTTAAGATGGGTTTTCTTGCCGCGCCAGTTTCATCAAGGCGCTTAAGTGGGGCGTTATATGGCGCCCCTGTGAAGCGTTCAGTTTCACCGGCTTTTGCCTTTTCAACCAAATGACGCATCATACCAATGAAGTCATCCACTGACTGCTTACTTTCTGTTTCCGTTGGCTCAATAAGCATGGCACCATGAACAACAAGTGGGAAATACATTGTCATTGGGTGATAGCCTTCATCAATCATTGCTTTAGAAAAATCAAGGGTGCTCACACCCGTAGCTTTTAAGAAACGATCATCGAATAATGCTTCATGCATACATGGCCCTTCGAAACTTGCGGACATAATATCCTTAAGTGATGCGAGTACGTAGTTAGCATTGAGAACGCTGTCTTCCGCGACCTTCGCAAGACCGTCAGAACCATGAGACATCATATATGAAAGAGCACGTGTAAACATACCCATTTGTCCGTGATAGGCTGTCATACGGCCATAGCTTTTACCAGTAGTATCATGTTCAACGATATCAAAAGATTCGTCACCTGCCACAACATATGGGATAGGCGCATACGGTGCTAGTGCTTCAGATAAAACAACAGGACCAGCGCCGGGACCACCACCACCATGTGGCGTTGAAAATGTTTTATGCAAGTTAATATGCATTGCATCAACACCGAGGTCGCCCGGACGAACTTTACCAACGATCGCGTTAAAGTTCGCACCATCACAATAAAAATAGCCGCCAATCGCATGAACGGCATCGGCAATTTCAATAATTTCACGTTCAAACAGTCCACATGTATTTGGATTGGTTACCATAATTGCGGCAACATCCGGTCCAAGTGCTTCTTTCATGGCTTCAAGGTCAACACGCCCATCTTTAGTGGCCGGAATTGGTTTTACTTTATATCCACAAAGAGCCGCTGTTGCGGGATTTGTGCCATGCGCACTTTCTGGTGCAAGTACGATTGATCTCGCGTCGCCTTTTGCTTCTAGTGCGGCACGAATTGACATAAGACCACATAATTCCCCGTGCGCTCCTGCTTTTGGTGACATTGCAACAGCTGGCATTCCCGTTAATGTTTTTAGCCAGTGAGCTAAAGTATCAATAAGGTCAAGCGCTCCTTGTACTGTACTAATCGGTTGCAGTGGATGAATGTCGGAAAGTCCCGGTAATCTAGCCATTTTTTCATTGAGCCGCGGATTATGTTTCATTGTACATGAACCAAGCGGATAAAAACCAAGATCGATGGCGTAATTTTTACGGCTAAGTCTTGTATAGTGACGCATAGCTTCGGGTTCGGTTAGACCCGCTAAGCCAATTTCTTCCGTTCTTTCAAAGCCACCAAGACAGCTTTCAAAATCATCTACTTCTGGAAGATCAACGCCGGTTCTGTTCTTATCACCAATTTCATAAATTAGCCCTTCAACTTGTGAAAGACCGCGACTACCTGTGTAACTTTGATATCCGTTCGTGGATGCATTTACATCTTCAATGCCTGTTGGGCGTCCTTGATTATTAAGCATTGAGAACCTCCTGTAGTTCAGCCACTAAGACTTCCATATCTTCTTCCGAAGTGGTTTCGGTGACGGCGATGATTAGATCATTTTTTAATTCATCATTATCCGGATAAAGACGCGAGGCTGGCACGCCAGCAATAACATCATGTTCAACAAGCGCTTCTACAACTTCTGCAGCATCTTTATTCAAGCGCACCGTAAATTCATTGAAAAATGTTTTGTTTAAAAATGTTAAGCCGTTTACGTTTTGAAGCTTATTTCTCAATTTAACCGCACCGGCATGATTAATCTTTGCGAGTTGCCTAAACCCTTTTTCACCAAGAAGCGTCATGTGAATGGTGAATGCTAAAGTGCAAAGTCCAGCATTGGTACAAATGTTACTTGTCGCTTTTTCACGTCTAATATGTTGTTCGCGTGTTGAAAGCGTCAAAACGTAACCTCGTGTGCCGTCTGCATCTTTGGTTTCACCACAAAGACGCCCTGGCATTTGACGTACATATTTCTGACGCGTTGCAAATAAACCAACATAAGGCCCACCGTAATTTAACCCATTACCAATTGATTGACCTTCACCAACAACAATATCGGCACCCATTTCACCAGGAGATTTAATAGCACCCAATGCGACGATTTCTGTTGTCACTATAATAAGCAGTATTTTTTGTTCTTGAAGCGCCGCAGCAAATTCAGTGTAGTCATTAAGATTACCAAAAAAATCTGGGTTTTGAACAATAACGCAACTTGTTTCAGCATCAACTTGATCAAGAAGACTCTCTGTATTATTAACGGTTGGGTCATTGGTAATAACAACGTCATCGGTGTATTTTGTTGCTGATTTAACCACATCAATATAGTGCGGGTGAAGGTTCCCACTTAAAAGAATTTTCTTTTTCTTAGTCACGCGACGCGCCATAAGCGCGGCTTCACCACAACCTGTTGATCCATCGTACATGGATGCATTTGCGACGTCCATTCCTGTGATTTGTGCAACTTGGGTTTGAAACTCATATAACGTTTGTAGCGTTCCTTGCGAAATTTCCGGCTGATATGGGGTATAAGCCGTTAAATATTCACCGCGCTGAATCTGATAATCAACACTGCTTGGAACATGATGCTTATAGGCGCCAGCACCGACAAAGAATGGTACCGAACCCGCAGCAACATTTTTAGCTGCGAAGGCATTAAAGTTCTTTTCAACTTCCATTTCAGTCATATGAAGTGGTAAATCGACAAGTTCTTTTAATAAAGCATGAGGTGGCACATCAGCAAATAAGTCGTTAATGTCGCCGGCACCGATCTTCCCAAGCATTTCAGCTCGATCATCGGTTGAAAGTGGTAAATAACGCATGAGGTTAAACCTTAAATTTAATTTTATTCTAGTCCGGCGATAAAGTTTTTATAACCGGCTTCATCAAGCAAACCTTCGAGTTCACTATCATCTGAGATTGCAATTTTAAAGAACCAGCCGTCTCCATCAGGAGAGGTATTCACTAGCGCAGCGTTATCTTCTAGTTCTTCATTAATGGCTGTTATTTCGCCGCTCACTGGAGAGTATATTTCTGAAGCAGCTTTAACCGATTCGACAACGGCGACTTCGTCACCTTTCGCAAAATCGTCACCAACTTCGGGTAATTCAACAAAAACAATATCGCCTAGCGCATTTTGCGCATAATCCGTAATACCGACGGTTCCCGAATTACCTTCGACATTGATCCATTCGTGATCTTCTGAATAATAAATAGTCATATCTTTTTCCCTTCTACTTATTTGCTCTTTGGTTTTCTAAAATAACGTTGTTTGACAAAAGGCATCTTTGCAACGGTGGCCTCGAGTTTCTTTTTACGAACTTGAAGGAACACGTTTGTGCCTATTTCTGAATTTTCTTTTTTTACGTAGCCCATGGCAACGGGGCCACCGAATGTCGGTCCAAAGCCACCACTTGTGATAACACCAATGACATTATCTTCGGCGTCTAATATTTCCGTACCTTCACGGGCCGGGGCTTTTCCAGAAGGTAATATCCCGACACGTAGTCGATCTATATCATCAGTTTCAATTTGGCGAATAATTTTTTCAGCACCTGGAAAACCACCTTCTTCCAGACGACGCTTTCCAATGGACCAACTTATGGCACCTTCCGCTGGCGTTGTATCAGTTGTGATATCATGCCCATAAAGACAAAGCCCTGCCTCAAGTCTAAGGCTATCTCTAGCACCAAGACCGATGGCTACTACTTCATCTTCAGCTAAAAGTGCGGCACAAATCATTTCAGCGCTGCTTGCAGGAATTGAAATTTCATGTCCGTCTTCACCTGTATAGCCGCAGCGGCTAATGTAACAATGAACACCACTAATTTCTGCTTCAGTGTAAGACATAAATGGCATTTCATCGACACCATCGACAAAACGCGCTAATACTTTTGCGGCCATTGGTCCCTGTAATGCGACAAGTGCACGATCGGTAATTTCAATAAGGTCAAGGTGATCTGGCATGTGTGAAAGCATATGTTTGATGTCTTGTTCTTTACAAGCGGCGTTTACGACCATAAAGATATCATCGCTACGTTTTGTAATCATAAGATCATCTAAAATACCACCTTTTTCATTGGTAAAAGTGGTGTATCTAATTCTATTTTCTTTTAAATCTATGATATTACCGGGAACTAGGGTTTCCAGCCATTCATCGGCACCATTTCCTTTAATAATAACTTGTCCCATATGAGAAACATCAAAAAGGCCGGCTTTTTCGCGGCAATGATTATGTTCACCCATCACTCCCAGCGGATATTGGACAGGCATGGAATATCCAGCGAACGGCACCATTTTACCACCGAGGTTATTATGTAAGGAAAATAGAGGTGTTGTTAAAAGACCTTGATCTGTAGCACTCATCTTTTTTCTCCAGAGTTAGCACGTTTGGTACGCAAACCCGTACCATCGGTGCCCCCTCTGTCATGGCTGCCTGAGAGATTTGACTTGGAAATTATTCCAAATTTACCCCGTCGGCGGAGGATTTAACCTCTCTTTCCAGAGTGCTTACATTCTTAGCGGTCCTTTTGCCTGAGAGTTTCCGGGGCGGTTGCTCCTTCGGCGCCATAAATGATCTCTCCCGCTAAGCAGAAATGCACGCCCATCATACGGCTAAAGAAAAAAGAGTCAATCAAAGTAATTATGAAAATGACTAAAATAATAGATTGAATTTAAGTAATTATAAAGCAACAATGTAATAGATTGTTTTCTTTGCATTATTGATTAGGTGAGACCATATGAGTTTAATAAAATCTTTTTGGAAATTTATCCAAAAACTTCAATCATTTGTCGGAACTTTTTTGTTTCTGGTTGTACTTTTGATTATATCAAGTTTGATCATCTCAGGCTTGTTTTTTGATTCGTCAGACGATGACCAGAAAAGGTCTAATTCGGCTCTTGTCTTAAACCTGAAAGGGGCAATTGTAGAACAGGAAGCAATCAGCGCAGACCCTTACCAACAGTTGCTCGCCGGCGAAGTTAATGCAAATACGAGATTACGTGATATAACAAAAGCTATTGAATTAGCCACTGAAGATGAAAATATTAATTCGATTATATTGAATTTTAAAGATTTTAGCGGTGCATATCCCTCGAAATTACATTATATCGGTCATAAACTGAACGAATTCAAAAAAAGTGGTAAAAAAGTCTATGCTTATGGAAATCTTTATGACCAATCCTCATATTTAATCGCATCATTTGCCGACGAAATTTATATGCACCCACAAGGTGCAGCACTTTTATATGGATATGGAAGTTTTCAAACTTATTATCTAGGTTTTCTTGAGAAGGTAAAAGCGGAAGTTCAGTTATTTCGGGTTGGCAAATATAAATCGGCTATGGAACCTTTTATTAGGCGTGATATGTCTGATGAAGCACGTGAAGCTAATTTAGAATTATATGGAGGCTTATGGCAGCATTATATTGCTGATGTTGCCTCTCAAAGAGAGATAAGCCCAGAGTCTATTATTCAAGGCATTGAAAATTCTGATAAAAATCTGATTGAATTAAATGGTGATTTAGGAAAATTGGCATTGAATAGTGGTCTTGTAGACGGACTTAAAACCCGAGAAGAATGGGTTCATTATATGCAAGATATCGTCGGAAAAGGCCCAGAAGCAGAAGGCATTAATCAAATAGGATTTAGGCAATATTTGGCAAATCAATTAAATATTGCTGACTTAGGGCCAGGAAAAGATATAGTTGCTATTGTCTATGCCACTGGAAATATCATGGACGGTGAAATGCCACAAGGAACGGTAGGCGGTGAAACGCTCTCTAGACAGCTTCGTGAAACAAGATTAGACGATAGTGTAAAAGCAGTAGTTTTAAGAATTGATAGCCCCGGTGGAAGCGCTTTCGCATCAGAATTAATCAGACAAGAAGTGCTTTTATTAAAAAAAGCAGGAAAACCCGTAATCGCATCGATGGCATCTCTTGCTGCATCGGGTGGATATTGGATTGCTGCTAACGCAGATCAAATATGGGCGAGCCCCACGACAATCACTGGCTCAATTGGAATTTTTGGCGCCATTCCAAATGTTGAGGGTACATTAGCAGAAATTGGCATTACCTCTGATGGTGTGGGAACTACCTCACTTTTATCACCAGCACTTATGAAGCCCGTTCCTGAGAAAGTCAGTAATATTATTCAAAGTAATATCGAAAATGGTTATAGGCGATTTTTAGATATTGTTGCTGAGGGACGAAATATGACAGTGGAACAAGTGGATGAAGTTGCACAAGGTCGCGTCTGGACTGGTGAAAAAGCATTGGAATTAGGTTTGCTTGATCATACGGGAAATATTGATCAAGCAATTAAAGCGGCAGTAGAAATGGCTGAATTATCAGATTACAAAGTTGTACATTGGGAAGATAATGTCCCGTTTGAAATGCAGGTCATCGCAAAATTGTTAAATCAAGATGGTACAATGAAAGAGGCCGCAAAAATTGCATTAAATAGTCCAGAGCAAATGTTATTAAAGAAATTCAGAGAAAAAATGGCATTATTTAATCTTATGAATGATCCGGGTCATGCTTATGTTCTATGTGTGAGTTGTATGTCGCCTATAAATCCATAATATTAATTGTGGATGATTGAATTTAGCAACATAACGTGTATAAAGTCTGCTTATGATGACTGATGAAATGAATTTATATATTGCTAACCCTCGCGGGTTTTGTGCGGGAGTAGATCGTGCCATTCAAATTGTTGAAATGGCCCTTGAGAAATATGGCGCGCCCGTTTATGTGCGTCATGAAATTGTTCATAATAAATATGTTGTTGAAAGTTTACAAAAACGTGGTGCTATTTTTGTCGATGAACTAAATGAAGTTCCCGATGATAAGCCGGTTGTTTTTTCGGCCCATGGTGTCCCTAAATCTGTTCCTGCAGAGGCGCAAAAACGAAATATGATTTATATTGATGCGACCTGCCCTTTAGTAAGTAAAGTTCACAGAGAAGCTGAACGATATGATAAGCAAGGTGCTGAAATTGTCATGATTGGCCATAAAGGCCATCCGGAAGTGATCGGCACGATGGGGCAATTATCTGAGGGGGCAATTCATCTCGTCGAATGTCCAGAAGATGTGGAAAAACTTGAATTAAAAAATACTGATAATGTGGCTTACATAACGCAAACCACTTTATCCTTGGACGATACATTAGCAGTCATTAATGCTTTAAAAGATAAATATCCATCTATAAAAGATCCGCGTAAAGAAGATATATGTTACGCAACGACAAATCGACAGAATGCCGTTAAGGAACTGGTAAAAGAAGTCGATTTAGTTTTGATTATAGGTGCACCGAATAGCTCAAACTCTAGACGATTGGTTGAGGTGGCGCAAAAGAATGGATGTCGATCAGTTCTTATACAACGTGCTTCGGAAATTAATTGGGATCTTTTTGAAGATGTTAAAAATGTTGGTATTTCCGCAGGTGCGTCCGCACCTGAAATCTTAGTGGAAGAAGTGATGCAAGCTGTTAAATCTAGGTTTAAGACGAATGTAGAGAACATTTTAAGTATCGAAGAAAATGTTACATTTAAAGTGCCTGCCATTCTTTCTAAGGACGATGACTAATGGCGGTCTATACCCATGTTAGTGCTGATGAAATATCAGAATTCATTGCTGAATATGATGTTGGGGAAGTAATCTCTTTTAAAGGAATTGCAGAAGGCGTTGAAAATTCAAATTATCTTTTGTCTACGACTAAAAACAAATTTATTCTTACTTTGTTTGAAAAGCGTGTAAACGAAAACGATCTTCCCTTTTTTATGAGCCTAATGAAACATTTATCGGATAAAGGAATTAATTGTGCGGAACCTATAAAAGATAAAAATGGTAATGTTCTTAAAGAGTTATGTGGTAGGCCGACAGCTTTAATTAGTTTTTTAAATGGCTTATCTATCACAAAACCGAGCAGACAAAATTGTCGTGAACTTGGTGAAGCCATGGCTGAAATGCATATAGCTGTTCAAGATTTTGAAATGAATCGAGATAATAATTTGTCGGTGGATGGGTGGGTGTCGCTTGCTCAAAAATGCCACAGTCGGGCCGATGAATGCCATATGGGTTTATCAGATATAATTAATCAAGAAATAGAATTTCTTCAAAATAATTGGCCGTCTGATTTACCAAAGGGTATTATTCATGCTGACCTCTTTACAGATAATGTTTTTTTCCTAGATGGAAAATTATCGGGACTAATTGATTATTATTTCGCATGTACTGATATTTTTGCTTATGACATCGCAATTTGTATTAATGCATGGTGTTTTGAAAAAGATGGTTCTTTTAATGCTACCAATGCCGCGGCTTTGGTCAAAGGTTATCAAAAGAAGAGGCCGCTAACTGTTGCTGAAATAAATGCACTGCCCTTGCTATGTCGAGGTTCAGCTTTAAGGTTTATTTTAACGCGTCTTTATGATTGGCTTAATCAAGTTGAAGGGGCACTGGTGAAAGTAAAAGATCCGCTTGAATATTTATCAAAATTACAATTCCACCAAAAAGTTAACTCGTCAGGTGAATACGGTGTGGAGATTTCATTATGAAAGAAGTGATAATATATACTGATGGTGCGTGTTCTGGTAATCCGGGACCTGGCGGATGGGGGGCACTTCTTATTCATGGTGGAAATACAAGTGAAATTATGGAAGGTGCATTTGAAACCACCAATAATAGAATGGAATTAACCGCAGCAATAGAAGCATTAAATGTGCTAAAGCAGCCATGCCGAGTGGATCTTCACACGGATAGCACATATGTTAAAGATGGTATGACCAAGTGGATTGAAAATTGGAAAAATAATGGTTGGCGAACGGCCGCAAAAAAACCGGTTAAAAACGCTGATCTTTGGCTTGCACTTGATGAAGCCGTTAAAAGGCATGAATTAACTTGGCATTGGGTAAAAGGTCATAATGGTGATGAAGGCAATGAACGTGCAGATAAACTCGCTAATATGGGTATGAATAATTATAAGGTACTATAAAAATGCGTGATGATGTCTTTAAAGCGATTGACGTCGCCGACGTTGATATCCTGACCGGATTACTTGAACAAGATAGCTCTCTTGCTTCTGCACGAAGTAACGATGGAATGTCTGCCGTTCTTTTCTCATTATATATTAATAAACCTGAAATTACCGCACTTCTTTTAAATTATCAGCCTGAATTAGATTTATATGATTTGTCAGCCTTAGGTGTAGCAGGACAAATATCTGCTCTTTTGGCAACGTCTCCAAAATCAGTTCATGA
>NZ_CBFIEP010000011.1:0-4669 GCF_965661635.1 Pseudemcibacter sp.
AAAATTCAATCGCTTGGGTTGTTTTTTTCTAATTTTACAAGTCTTTTATGATAAAGTTCCGCATTTATTTCCGCCCCCAATATAAAACCGACACTTAAAAAGTAGAAAAACACTAGTGCGATAATAGCCCCGGCAAGGCTTCCATAGGTGACATCATAGTTGCCAAAATACTTGAGATAAAGAGAAAATGTGTTTGCGACGAGCATCCAAAGAATTATAGCGCCAAGCGCACTAGGTGCAACGGGAACTGCGACTTTAAGGCTACGAGGACGCAAGACTAAATACGCGAGACATAATGCGCCAAAGATAAGTCCAAAGCTCGTCGAAAGTCTGACCAAATTCCACAAAAATGCCCAATCTGCATTAACGGGACTATATTTAATAATAGTATTCCAAATAACTGGTCCGAAAACCAGAGCCGTCATGCCTAATATAATACTGCTTGCGGACATGATAACCAATAACAAACCCTCTGCACGACGTCTAAGGTATGGGCGTCTAGTAACGGTTGAATAGGCACGAACTATTGCTAATCTCGCCGCATCAATAGCAGATGATGACACCCAAATAGCGCCAATAATACTAAAGGTCATGATACCTTTATTGGTTGTTGTCACCATTTGTTCAATAGGGGCTCTTAGAACGGATGCAACATCGGTTGGCATACTGTCAAAAAGCCATGATAAGGCTTCGATACCTGATTCAGATTGTCCAAATGTACCGGCTAGAGATACGAGAAAAATAATAAACGGAAAAAGCGCAAGCATTCCTAAAAAGGCAAGATGTCCGGCCATGACCATGCCATCATGCTTATTAAAATTGGCGATTGCTTTAAAAAGAAATTTTATGAAAGCGACGGGTTTTTCTATTTAATCCAAATGTCCACGAATGTTTTTTGCTTCTGTTTCTTTTAATTTAGTGGACCATTTTTTTACAGATCTTTCAAGTTCAGAATTTTTCCCGCTTGGCATCATGACCATTAACCGAACCAATTGATCGCCTTGCTTCTTCGTTTTGGGGTCGGTCGCGCCTTTGCCTTTTAGGCGCATGGTTTTACCTGAATTGGAGTTTTTCGGTATATTGAGCGAAATTTTCCCGTTTACGGTCGGCACGGTCACTTTGCCCCCCATAATTGCTTCTTCTATCGTAATTGGTAAATCCATAACAATATCATTGTTGTTACGGGTAAAATATGGATGTTTCTTAATGTGAACTTCGATTAAAGCATCACCGTTTGCACCACCACCAACACCAGGACGTCCTTGTCCTTTAAGTCGGATTTGTTGTCCTTCTTTTACATTTTCGGGTGTTTTAATATTTAATGTTTTACCATTTTCTAATTTAATTTGTTTTTTGCTGCCAAGAACCGCGTCAAGAAAATCAATGTTAATAGTATAGGTTTTATCCTCACCGCGTTTTTTAACGGCTGATCTCGCGCGGGATGCGCCAGCACCACCTCTTGCAGCACCACCACCAAAAATACTTGAAAATAAATCTTCAGCATCAAAACCGGAACCAAATGGATTTCCGCCGCCGCCGCCAAACCCACCACCACCAAATGGGTTACCGCCGCCAGCATGTTGGCGTTGATAGCCGGAAAACCCTTTTTCACTGCCGTCCGCGTTAATTTCGCCGCGGTCATATCGTGCTTTCATTTTTTCATCGCTTAAGAGTGCGTATGCGGCCGAAACTTCCTTGAATTGTTCAGCAACTTTGTCGTCACCCGGATTTTGATCCGGATGAAGTTTCATCGCGAGCTGACGATATTTCTTTTTTAAATCGGCTTGGCTTGTGTCTTTTGACACGCCAAGAACTTTATACGGATCTTTCATATTCTATTCTTAACTCATTTTATATGAATTTTTCTGTAAACTCTTCTATTAATATAGTTAGCTATTTATAATTTTCCAAGTACCATCTGGCATGCGACACGCTGTGCCATATGCAGTTTCAGGTTCACCACCAATAGTAACGCTTTGCTGATATTCGCGACAATATTGTCCTTCGGTGCTTTGATAGGCGGGTTGTGGGGTAACCGTTCCTCTATTGCCGTTATCAGGGTTATACCATGTCGAGGCTTCACCTGAAACGCCTGTTTCAAGCGCACCTTGAGTTGTATTATACATTTTTTGCTGATCCGCTTCATCAAGTTTACTTCCGATGCTGCGCCCTGCATAACCACCTACCAATGCGCCCATCATGACACCAATACCATTATCGCCAGTGACTTCACCGCCGATGACCGCACCACCAATCGCACCAAGTAATGTGCCTGTTTCTTCTTTGGTACAAGATATAATTGATAATGACATAAGCAAAATTAATGTAAGTTTTGACATATTTTTAACATTCGTCATTTCTTTATCCTCTATCTTGAACTAAGTTTATTCTCTATTATCTATCATATAGTTAATATTTAAATAAAGCATTACAAGGTTAGAAAAAAATGCAAGACCCGTTTGAAAGATTTGCCGAATGGTTTGAAGAAGCCGGAAAAGTTGAGGATATGGCCGAAGCCATGTCAATTGCAACAGTTGATAGTCAAGGACGCCCATCGGTTAGAATGGTGCTGTTAAAAGATCATGGACCAGATGGTTTTACCTTCTATACAAACCTGGGAAGTCGCAAAGGCCAAGAAATCGCAGGCAATTCAAATATGGCGTTTTGTTTTCATTGGAAAAGCTTGGCCCGCCAAATCCGCATAGAAGGCGAAGTAACGAAAGTGACTGACGAAGAAGCGGACGCTTATTTTGCAAGCCGTCCAAAAGACAGCCAAATTGGCGCATGGGCATCAAAACAAAGCCAACCAATGGAAGGGCGGTTTGAATTTGAAGCCCGGATTTTAAAATATACGACTAAGTTTGGCTTAGGGGCCGTGCCGAGACCGGAATTCTGGTCCGGATTCCGTATGAAGCCGCGACGGATGGAATTTTGGCAAGACCGTAAATTTAGATTACATGACCGTCATATATACATACGAAATGAACAAGGCAACTGGGATACGGAAACTCTTTATCCCTGATAAGACTTGGATCCATTATGAATAATAACCCAATGACCAAAGAACAATCGGAAGTTTTATTAAAACGTGCCACCACTGCTTCGGTTGGTGTTGCTGTGACGTTGATCGGTCTTAAAACTTGGGGGTATATTGATAGTGGTTCTGTAGCCATATTTGGTACTTTACTTGATAGTGTTATGGATAGTCTTTCATCGATTATAATATTTATCGCGGTACGGTTTTCCATTACCCCTGCTGATGATGATCACCGTTTTGGCCATGGTAAGGCGGAAGCCATAGCAGGTCTTTTGCAAGCATTTATCATTACGGCAACATCACTATTATTAGTTTACGAAGTATTTGATAAAATTAAGAACCCACAGATAATTGGAAAAACAGAAATTGGCTTAGGTATTATCATTGCTTCCATTATTTTGACCCTGTTGCTCGTTCTTTATCAGCGGTATGTGGCTAAGAAAACCAAATCAATCGCCATTGAAGCAGACGGAATGCATTATACAGGTGATATTCTATTAAATATCGGTGTTGCGATCGCATTGGTTTTAGGGGGTTATTTCAATATGATTTATGCGGACCCTATCTTTGGCGCGATAGCCTGTTTTTACCTTTTACACAGTGCTTGGGAAGTGTTTAAAGCAAGTACCGACGTGTTGATGGACAAAGAAATGGATGATGATGAAAAGAAAAATATTGTTTCAATCATCAAATCCCATGAACGTGTCATCGATATTCATGAGTTGCGCACTAGGTCTTCAGGTTTGAATATTTTCATTCAATTTCATTTAGATTTAGAGCGTGGAATTAGCCTTTATGATGCGCATACTATTTCTGATCAGGTTGAAGACAGTCTGATGGAAGTTTATCCAACGGCAGAGATATTCATTCACGCGGATCCTGAAGAAATTACCAAAGATAGGGTAGAATGATTGCCTGAATTACAATTTATTGTACATTATAGCCTGCATTTAATTGCACCCGGTGCAATCGCTTGGGCATTCTTTAAACCGAGGTGGCAGCAAGCTTGGGTTATTATGATTGCGACCATGTTGGTTGATCTCGATCATTTATTGGCGACGCCTATTTTTGATACTAATCGTTGCAGCATTGGATTTCATCCATTGCATAGTTATTATGCCATTGGGTTTTATTTAGCACTCTTACTTATAAAAAACACCTATATGCGCATCATCGCTGTTGGTTTATTGTTTCACATGATAACGGATTATCAAGATTGTCTATGGATAACGTCTTAGGGCTTTATGATTTAGTTTAGAAGATTTTTTTCATTTGCCAGATAATTCAAAATAAGTCACAGTATTCTCATAATATACAAAGAGGGAAGAACCATGATATATTCTAGATTAATGAAGAAAATTAATGTTTCAGCGCTTATTTTCTTAATTCTCACGCTTGCAAATTCGGCTACAGCGCAGGTTAATCAGGGTATGTCCTTGGACCGATTAAACCGTATAGATAAAGTCATGCAGGATTATATCGATCAAGATCAACTTTCCGGTAATGTGATATATATCGCGAGAAATGGTGAAACCGTTTATCATAAAGCGCTTGGGCAGCGTGACGTTGCAGCAAATGATAATATGGAACGAAGTGATATTTTCAGAATTGCGTCACAATCAAAAGCTATTA
>NZ_CBFIEP010000012.1:0-13736 GCF_965661635.1 Pseudemcibacter sp.
GAATCAGATCAAGAAGAAGATGAACTCGTCTTGGAAGATGAACCTGAAGAAGAACCTGAGCCAGAACCCGAGACAGAACCTGAAGTTGAGCAAGTTGCGTCAGCCCCAGCAATTGATATGGGTATTGATGATGTTGATCCAGCCCTTGATGAAGATGCGCTTGTGTCATCAGAAGCAGGTGACAATATCATGGGACAGTTTGATGCTTTATCCGCGCTACTAACTACCGGTTACCAAGGATCAGGCAATACCCTCGAAGACCTAGTCCGTGAACTTCTTAGACCTATGCTAAAAGAATGGCTAGATGCAAATCTACCTGAAATCGCAGAAAGAATGGTCGCCAAAGAAATAGCGAGATTGGCCAGAACTAAAAAACCTTAATTTATTAAAGACAAAACGAATAATAAGTTATATTTTCAGACAGAAGAGCCAATAATCGGTTCTTCTGTTTTTATTTGGGAAAAAGAATTTAAAAATGCTTGAAAAGACTTTTGATTTTTCGAAACGCGAAAAAGATATATATGACCATTGGAATGACACTGGTGCCTTTAAATGCGGTCAAAATTCTGACGCAGAACCATATACAATTATATTACCACCACCAAATGTGACAGGAAGCCTTCATATTGGTCATGCCCTTAATCATACGCTTCAAGATATCCTTATTCGTTTTGAACGTATGCGCGGAAAAGACGTCTTGTGGCAACCCGGTATGGATCATGCCGGTATTGCAACCCAAATGGTCGTTGAACGTCAACTTGATGCTGGAAACATTCGACGCCATGACCTTGGCCGCGAAGGGTTCATCGATCGCGTTTGGGAATGGAAAGAAGAAAGTGGCGGCATCATCTTTAATCAAATGCGTCGATTAGGACAAAGTTGCGATTGGAGCCGCCAAAAATTTACGATGGATGATGGTTTCGTCAAAGCCGTCCTTAAGAAATTCGTTGACCTTTATAATGATGATCTGATTTTCAAAGCAAAACGTCTCGTTAATTGGGATCCCAAATTATGCACAGCTATTTCTGACCTTGAAGTTGAACAAAAAGAAGTGAATGGTAATTACTGGCATTTCAAATATCCCGTTGATGGCGAAGAGGGACGTTTCCTTATTGTTGCAACAACCCGTCCTGAAACCATGCTTGGTGATGTTGCTGTTGCCGTTAATGCGGATGATGATCGCTATAAAGATCTTATTGGCAAAACGCTAACCTTACCGATAGTCGGTAGAAAATTAATCGTTATTGCTGATGAACATGCGGATCCTGAAAAAGGATCTGGTGCCGTTAAAATTACCCCAGCCCATGATTTTGATGATCATATGGTTGGAAAGCGTCACAATCTGGAAAATATTAATATTTTTGATGAATATGCGCATCTTAACGACAATGTCCCCGAAAAATATCGCGGCATGGAACGATTTGAAGCCCGAAAAGCCATCGTCGCGCAAATGGAAGAACTAGGGTTTTTAGATAAGGTAGAGCCAACTGTTCATATGGTGCCTTACGGTGATCGCTCCGGGGTTCCCATTGAACTGTGGCTAACGGACCAATGGTATGTGGACGCAGAAACACTGGCAAAACCGGCCCTTGAAGCAGTTGAAAAGGGCGACACCAAATTTGTGCCAAAGACATGGGAAAAAACATATTACGAATGGATGCGTAATATTGAGCCATGGTGCGTATCTCGTCAATTATGGTGGGGACATCAAATTCCTGCATGGTATGGTCCTGATGGTGAAACCTTTGTAGCCAATACCGAAGAAGAAGCGCAAGGCTTAGCCGATGCTCATTATGGTGAGAAAAAAGATCTTAAGCGTGATGAAGATGTACTTGATACTTGGTTTTCTTCCGCATTATGGCCAAATGGAACTCTGGGTTGGCCAGAGAATACACCAGAATTAAATCGTTACTATAAATCCAATGTTTTGGTCACTGGGTTTGATATTATTTTCTTCTGGGTCGCAAGAATGATGATGGACGGACTATATTTCATGAAAGATGAAAATGGCGTTCCAGAAGTGCCATTTGAAACCGTCTATGTTCATGCGCTTGTACGTGATGAACATGGTGCCAAAATGTCTAAATCTAAAGGCAATGTTATCGACCCGCTAGAGCTTGCGGATAAATATGGCGCAGATGCGCTTCGCTTTACACTTGCCGCGATGGAAGCACAAGGCAGGGACATCAAAATGTCCGATAAACGCGTTGAAGGGTACCGCAATTTTGGGACTAAACTCTGGAATGCGGCAAAATTCTGCGAAATGAATGAATGTTTTAATACGACTGGTGATTTCGATCCATCCAATGCGAAATTAACATTGAATAAATGGATTATCGGCGAAGCAGAAAAAGCCGCACTAAAAGTCACACAGTCATTAGAAGCATTTAAATATAACGAAGCTGCCTCTGCCGCATATCATTTCACATGGGGTACATTCTGCGACTGGTATATTGAACTTGTGAAACCACAATTTTATGCAGATGACGGCGCGGAAAAACAAGAATGCCGAAAAACAGCGGCATGGGTGATGGATCACATATTAAAAATGCTTCATCCATTTATGCCATTTATCACCGAAGAATTATGGGGCTCACTTTCTACATCACGAGATAGCGACCTTATTTTAGCCACATGGCCAACCTATAACCCTGAAAATGTTGATGACGCCGCTAGCGAAGAAATGGAGTGGTTAATCATATTAATAACCGATATTCGTGCTGCACGTTCAGAAATGAATGTTCCAGCAGGGGCAAAAATCGACATGTTGGTTTCCGGAGCGACGAACAATACGGAAAATGCGATCAACAGTCAGTTAGAACTTTTAAAGCGTCTTGCGCGCCTTGAGAATATTGATAAACTATCCGGTGATGCACCAAATGGCGCCATTTCCGTCGTGGTCGGCGAAGCAACATATTATCTGCCGCTAGCGGACGTGATCGATATCGATGCCGAAAAAGCGAGACTGAATAAATCGCTTGAAAAGCTTGAAAAGGAAATCAAATCTGTATCCGGCAGATTAAATAACGAAACTTTTGTTTCAAAAGCACCACCACATGTAATTACGGAAAATAAAAAGGGTCTTGAAGAAGCAGAACAAAAGGCAGTAAAAATTAAAGAAGCATTGGAGCGGTTAGCTTCAATGAATTGAGGTTAAAATGAGTATATTTTATAAGACAATCGTTCTATTTTTTGCATTAACGGCCTACGCCGCTGCGCAGAGTGGTTCGTCATATAAAGTTAACCTTAAATATAAAGCCTATTGGGGTGGTTTTACTGTCGCTGAAATTAACAGCGATACAATTATTGATAATGATAACTATGAAGTCAGTGCCGATTACCAAGTAAAAGGCATTGCTTCAATTGTTGGCAAAATGCAAAACCATACTATGGCGCGTGGCATCATGCATAGAACAGGTGAATACCGCCAAGAATATTATCAAAGCCAAGGCAATTTCGGAAAATTTAAGTATTTAAACAAAGTGACTTTTAATCCTGACAACCTAAAAGTAACTGATCATGTTCAAGAAGTGGAACTACGTGAAGATACTGAATATGTGCCAGTTGATGATTTGGATAAACATGGCTTTGACCCAATGACATTATTCCTAAATATGATCATGAATAAAAATTTTAATCGTGATTATAAAACAGAATATAGCGACAGACAATTTGGCGGCATATTTGTTTCGCGCCAAAGCTTCATTTGCGATGAATATGAAACCCGCGACAGAGAAAGCCGTTCAGTTTTTGAAGGCGAGACAACCATATGTAAAATTGATGGTGAACTTCTTGCCGGTGGTATCCGCAGCACTGATCCTAACAAGAAGCGCAAACGCGGTCGCGAAGACGACGATCAAGACAGCCGATTATGGTTTGGAAAAATGCCGGGTTTTGACGGCATGATCCCAGTTTATACCCAATTTCCTATTGGCTGGGGGAAGGCGCGTATTTACCTTAGCGACTTCTCAATTGAACCTCTAGAAGGCAATATCGTCAACGCGAAGAATACTCAGTAATTAATACTTCATTCCCCTAATAGTCGTCATAACTATCATTGCGTCTAATCCATTCCATTGGATAGGAAAAATCATCCTCATCACGACCTGCTGGTGTGATATCTATGAAATGATAACTTCCGATTAACATATCAAGGCCGCGGCCATATGTTGAATAGGTATGGGCAACGGTGCCGTCATTTAATTTAACAAAAACACTGGCACCCGGCATTTCTTCATTAAATGTTTGATCGGTATAATTATAACCGTTTCCGTCTTTAACCTCACCATTAGGGAAGGTCACACCGAAATCTTCACCAAAGGAATTCCCATCTGCTGAAGCCCAATTAAAAGACCAACCAAGGCGTTCCTTATAATCATTTAATTTTTCAAGTGGAGCATTTGATATCGCAACCAGACTAACATCACGCGCATTAAGGTGCATATCAATGCCATTAAAATTATCCGCAAGATAAGAACAACTTGGGCAGCCTTCTTCCCAATCTTTTCCAAACATAAAATGATATACAATCAATTGCGTATTATAGCCAAAAAGTTCATAAAGGCTTTTATCACCGTCATTGGTTTTAAAGATATAATCTTTATCAACACGCACCATGGGAAGGTCACGTCGCGCCGCCGAAAGCGCATCGCGTTCTTTGTCAAAAGCCTTTTCTTTTTCTAATAGCGCTTTACGCGCATCAAGCCACTCTTCTCGTGATGCAATTCTTTGAACCATAACTTCTCTCCTTAAGTTTTTGCAATTCTATTTGCATAATTATTAAATGTTCCGTTCCAACCACTACCAACACTAAGTCGTCCGTCACGGTTATCAATTTCTGAATGCGTTAATGTGACTTTTTGTTCCTTTAGGGTCTTCTTTAAATACTATTGTGACAACTGATTGTTCAGTAATTATTTCATTACCATCATTAAAACGTTCATAGAATTGCCAATCAAAAACCAGTTTTTCATTTTCTATAATTTCTAAATACTTTCCCTCTAACGTGCCGGTTTTCTCTTCCGTATCAATGAAAAGTAAACTTAATCTTCCACCCACTTTAAGATCGATCTTTGCATTAATCATTGAATTTGGATTTTCCCCAAGCCACTGCACAACTTCATCAGGATTGGTCCATGCTTCAAAAGCCTCTTCTTTCGTTACCGGAAAAAATGCCTTCAACAATAACAGGTGTACTCCCAAGTTCTGTTTTTAAATATTTCATTTTTCAATATCCTTCTTTTTTTTATCAAAATGGCGGGCGAGAGAGGCGAAATTATCATTCCAGAAGGTTTCATAATCAGTAAGCCATTCAATCGCTTCTTTCATCGGCGTCGCATTTAATCGACAATGACGGGATCTCCCTCTTTTTTCAACAAAAACCAAGCCAGCTTCCGATAAGACGCGAACGTGTTTAGAGACAGCAGTTTGAGACATATCAAACGGTTCTGCCAAAGTTGATAATGTTGTTTCACCTTCCGCTAATTTTGCAATGATAGCACGGCGCGTTATATCGCCTAAAGCGGTAAAAGTTACATCGAGTTGTTGCATTGATAGCTCCTATTACTAAACCATATGGTTCATTAATAGATCGAAAGAAAGCAATAGTCAACCAATAAGTTGACTAAATATAGCATTTTATTTATGATTTTTTAATTCGACAGAAAGAAGTTCAACATCACCTTCAAATGTTGCGGTTCTTAAATCACCACGACCTTCAACATTCACGGTATTAACCTGATCAATCCAAATATCACGTAAAGCATTATGGATCATAGTAAGCCCTTCAATGCTATCCGGTGCTTTTACTTCTTGATAAACCCAGAAAAACTGTCGGTCCGCTTCATAGCCAACCATATCAAGTTTCAATTCATCACCATTAAGAGGTTTTATGGCAAATCTTTCCGCTACATAATCAGCGAATTGCTTTTTGGTTTTTTCAGAACTAATGATATCTGCGTTTTTATCAAATAGCATTTGAACGGCATGCTCCGTATCATGCAAAAAGAAACGATGCATCACTTCGAGATTGCCTGTGTTTTTATTAAATAAAACTTTGGTAATCGCGGCGCGCTGCTGATGGGCGAGGGCGGACGTTACCATAACGCCCGCCATCACGAATAAAGTAAATATTCTAACTAACGTAACCATTATCTATTTTCGTTTTTTGGTTCCTTAAGTTCAGTCTTCATATCATGCATCACATTACGGCGTTTTAATCCAGTACGTGGCGACGCTTTATATGCCTCGATACGGCTTGGAATGATACGACGAGGATAATGATTGTTTTCCACATTTGTATCAGCCGTATACCAATCAGGGTCAAGCTCTACGCGCTCAACTTCTTTATCAAATACGAAAAGCTTCTTAACCGATAAATGATTACGGCGCCAAATTTCCGCCGGAATATTCATGAATTCCGTTGAACCGTCAGTGAATGTAAATTCGATCAAGATCGGCATAACAAGGCCACCTTGGTTTGAAAATTCAAGAACATAGTAATTCTTGTCTTCATCAACCGCGCGTTCAAATTCACGACGTTCACGTGGATCAAGTCCATCAAGGAAATCGATATATTCGTTACGTTCTTTATTTGTGACCGTAAACTGATCATTTTCATCGTGGAAGTCACGTACATCGCGATTACGCTGCACCCATGAACGCATGCCTTCTTCTTCGTTGCGTGTCACATAAAGCGATTTTGGCTTCATGTTATTTTCGTCACGACGACGGCCAAAATCAATGTCCGGATCTTTAGTATCCATACGCATTTGATAGATATGATCAAGTGAAATATCCACATGATCCGTTGTATAATACCAACCACGCCAGAACCAATCCAGATCAACACCTGACGCTTCTTCCATTGTACGGAAAAAATCAGACGGAGTAGGGCGCTTAAACATCCAACGACGTGAATATTCTTTAAAGGCGAAATCAAATAGATCACGACCAAGGATCACTTCACGAAGGATATTAAGTGACGTCGCAGGCTTCGTATAAGCATTTGGACCAAGACGAAGAACACTGTCAGATTGCGTCATAATTGGCACCTGATTTTGTGATTTCATATAATCAATAATATCTGATGGCTCAGAATTCGCCCAATCATAATCCCATTCACGACCGGCAACACCATCAAGGTAACTGTTTAGACCTTCGTCCATCCATGTCCATTGACGCTCATCTGAATTCACGATCATTGGGAAATAGAAATGACCAACTTCATGGATCACAACACCGATAAGGAATTCTTTTTCCGCCATTGTATAAGTACGGGTTCCATCATCATTAAGGATCGTACGTGGACCATTAAATGTGATCATTGGATATTCCATACCGCCAACAGGGCCGTTAACAGAAATCGCAACCGGATAAGGATATTCAAATGACACACGGCTATAAACTTCCATTGTGTGGATCACAACTTCTGTAGAATATTTTTCCCAAAGCTCGCCACCTTCTTTCGGGAAGTATGACATCGCCATCACATGCGGACGAACAGAACCACCTTGGTCATATCCTTTCGCATCCCATGCAAATTTGCGTGATGATGCCCATGCGAAATCGCGAACATTTTCCGCTGCGAAATGCCATGTTTTTGTATCGTTTGTGCCTTCTTTTTCGTTTTCAATGGCTTCTTCCATTGTCACGATATAAACGGGGCGGACTGCTGTTTTTGCTTCTTCCCAGCGTTCTAACTGTTCAGAAGTCATAACATCATTCATATTTTGAAGCTCACCCGTTGCCGCAACAACATGATCAGCTGGCACCGTTAAGGTCACATCAAAATTACCAAATTCTTGGGTAAATTCACCAGAACCTAAAAACTCTTTCGCTGTCCAGGCTTCATAGTCGGTGTATGCACCCATTCTTGGGTACCACTGCGACATTTCATAAAGGTATCCACCACCATCAATTTCATCATCAGGGAAATGCTCATAACCGCCGCGGCCACCCATCACATCGCTTTCGATGATGTTAAAGGCATAATCAACAGCAAATGATGTGCTTTCACCAGATTTAAGTGGCATTGGTAAATCAACACGCATCTTTGTACCGACAACAGTGTGCTTTAATTCATTTCCACCTTGCGAAACGTTGTTGATTTCAAAACCAAAGTCGCGATCTTCCATCAATTGTTGTTGACGGAGTTGACCAAGACTAAGGCGGGCAGGGCTACCATCAAAACCTTTTAAGCTATCCGGTGCATTATACGTTGCCGTTTTATGCTGCATAGAATTTTTGTTAAAGCGGTTTTGATCAAGCTGAACCCAAAGGAAGCGAAGCGTATCAGGCGAATTATTGTGGTACGTAATTTCCACATTACCTTCGATACGGTGTTTCTTTTCATCAAGGGTTACATTGATTTTATAATCGGCACGTTGTTGCCAATATTCATGACCCGGTTCACCACCCGCAGTACGGTAAGAGTTTGCCGTTGGCCAGATTTCGTCCATTTGACGAAATTTATCAACATAGTTGCCTTTAGTTTGTTGAACTTGTGCCATTCCGATGGATGCAACGGTTAGGCATAATGTAAGTAAAACGATTAAATTACGAAACATGAAATTTCGCTCCCATATAGTTTATTTTGTGTAAGATAGGAAATATACAAAGTTGATCCTATAATTCCTAGTAAATAATCACTTTTTTTGCCTTTAATATTGAAAGTAATTCATGTAAGCTCGCGTCTTTCAGGATTATATAATAAAGGGGCCATTTTTATGAGCGAACAATCTAAATTTGACATTGTCATCGTTGGTGGGGGATCAGCAGGAATCGCAACCGCAGCAAGTCTTCTAAAACGTCAATATTGGTTAAATATTGCCATTATCGAACCAAAGGATGAACATTTCTATCAACCGGGATGGACCATGGTTGGTGGCGGCATTTTCTCATCAGAAGAAACAATTCGCCCAGAAGCAAGCGTGATGCCAGATGATGTCACATGGATTAAAGATGCGGTTGCAACATTTGACCCTGATAATAATAACATCACGTTAGAACGTGGTGATACAATTTCCTATAATCATATGGTTGTGGCACCTGGCCTTAAACTTAATTTTGATGCGGTTGAGGGACTTGAAGACGCCATTGGTAAAAATGGTGTAACATCAAATTATGTTCGTGAAAGTGCACCTTATACATGGCAATGTGTGCAAAACTTTAAAGGCGGCAAAGCCATCTTCACGCAACCGCCACTACCATTTAAATGTGCGGGTGCGCCACAAAAAGCAATGTATCTTTCTTGTAATGAATGGGAGAAGAAGGGCATTTTAAAAGACGCGGATGTTGAATTTTGTAATGCGGGCCCGGCACTTTTCGGTGTTGCTGAATATATACCACCATTAATGGAATTTGTTGAACGATACGGCGCAAACCTTTCATTTGGCAAAAACCTGATTAAAGTAGACGGTGAAAATCAGGTTGCTACTTTCGCAGTTACTGACGCCGACGGTAACGTGACAAATGTCGAAGAAAAGTTCGATATACTTCATGTATGTCCGCCGCAATGTTCACTTGATTTCGTGAAAAATAGCCCGCTTGCCGCGGAAACTGGCTTTATGGCCGTTGATATCAATACGCTGCAAAGCACGAAATATGAAAATATATTCGGTGCAGGGGACATTGTTGCGACCCTTAACGCGAAAACGGCTGCCGCAGCCCGTAAACAAGCAGTTGTTGTTGCTGAAAATCTTCTCGCCCATAAAGACGGCAAAGATCTTCCGTCTTTATACGAAGGGTATGGATCATGCCCGTTAACGGTAACAAAGGACCGAATTATCCTCGCGGAATTCGGGTACGGCGGCAAAATCATGCCAACCTTTCCGAAATGGGTGAACAACACACTTAAAGCCACAAAGTTCGCGTGGGTTCTAAAAGCCGATGTTCTGCCGTGGGTTTATTGGAACTGCATGCTT
Source organism: Pseudemcibacter sp. (assembly GCF_965661635.1). NCBI lineage: Bacteria > Pseudomonadati > Pseudomonadota > Alphaproteobacteria > Emcibacterales > Emcibacteraceae > Pseudemcibacter > Pseudemcibacter sp. The sequence continues at coordinate 9,924 of NZ_CBFIEP010000012.1, forward strand.
AAAGGCCGCGAATGGTTCGCCGGTTCAGCAAAAAAAACTCCGAACACCATTAAGCTTTAAATAATTTATAATTTTAAAGACTCCATCAATTTGATGGGGCCTTTTATGTTTCATTTTTTCAATATAACTGTCATTATAAGTTTTTAACGCGAGGGGGTATTATGCGAATATTTTTTTCATGCATTTTGTTTTTTACTATGACGCAATTTACTAATTCTGCACTTTCCCAAGACTATGCTTTAATAGAGAATTCTTTAACCTACTATTTAACCGTAAAAGGTGAAAAATCTGAGAAATTTAACGTCTATGATCGAATGAAGGAGCATGAGGTTCCTGGCGTTTCAATAGCAATTGTTAATCATGGTAAATTAGCTTGGGCAAAATCTTGGGGATTTAAAAACGCGTCAAAAAAAAATCTCGTTACAAATGAAACCCTTTTTCAAGCTGCTTCATTATCAAAACCATTATCTGCAATTGCAGCTCTTCGCCTAGTAGAAGAAGGCTTACTCAGTTTAGATGCCCCCATAAATAATTATCTAAAAAGATGGAAAATTTCTGAAAATGAATTAACAATTGAAACCCCAGTTACATTAAGAATGTTATTAACGCATACTGGCGGTTTAACAGTGACTGGGTTTTCAGGATATAAACAAACAGACAAAATACCTACAACAGTTCAAATACTTAATGGTGAAACTCCAGCTAATACAGAAGCAGTATTCGTAGATATTAAACCTAATACAGAATGGCGCTATTCAGGTGGCGGATATACAGTAGCACAATTAGCAATGGAGGATGTAACTGGTCTTAAATATCCTGAAATTATGAAAAAATATGTACTTGAGCCATTCAAAATGAACCATAGCAGCTATGAAATCATCCATTCAGAAAAAATACAAAATCAACTTGCCTTTGCTCACGATGCAAATGGCAAACTTCTAGAAGGAAAATATAATCTATATCCCGAAATGGCAGCTGCAAGTTTGTGGACCACTCCTACAGACTTGGCGAAAGTCGTAATTCACACAAATAATATTTATCACCAAATCGATGAACCGCTATTAAATGCGAATTCTGCGAAGGAGTTATTGCAAATTCATAAAGGAGATTGGGGGCATTGGATACGATGTCACAGATCATGAAAATGGAATAAAAAGCTTTAGTCATACAGGTTCTAATGAAGGATATAAGGCTAATTTTCTTGGATTAACTGATGGCTGAGGTATTTTATTAATGACTAATGGTGATAACGGTACAAGAATTATGAATGAACTTTTTTATTCAGTAAGCAACTTGTTAAATTGGTCTGAGTTTCCTGTGGAAGAAAGACAAGTACAAGAAATACCAGTTTCTTTCAAAAATGCCTACTATGGTACTTATCTTTTGGTTGAAGAAGAAGATTTAGTGACATTACTAGATACCAAAAGTTTGAAAATCGAAAACAGAGATCAAGAAATGTATATGACATATGGGGGGTTTATAAAATCTATAAAACTATTTCATGACATTGAAGAAGAAAACGATGATGTTTTTTTCACTCTAACTGGACACGAATTCACATTAAGTGAAGATAAAAATGGCACTAAAACAGTAACTTTTTACGGTCGAAAATATATTAAAACTGATTAATCATAATTCTAAACAATCTCCATCGTCGCACGGTAAGCCATATCGATGGCGGATTTGGTGTTTGATCCTGCGTTGGCGTCGCAATTGGCGATGGCGATGTTGCCGAATGTTTTTCGGCCCTTAACCCATGGTTTATCCGCGTCCGTTGCATATTCCTGTTCCCAGACCAGCGACGGATTATAGGTATACCCATGCGGCCAGCGGTTCACGGTGATGGCTTCGATATCACGTTCCGCATCAAATCCCGCGCGACCAAGCGCCTGATCAAGCTGCGCGAGCACGCGATCTTCGTAACTTTGATATGGCATGGATAACATTTCATAACGTCCGGCGCGCCATTGTTCCGCGCCCTCATGATCCTGCATCCATGGCACATAGCACATATGCAAAATCATCGGGTCATCGGGCGTTTTTCCAAATTCATAATTGCCCATGGACACCGGGTAATCAAGTTCCACTTGTTTATATAAGTCATTGGTATAATATACAAAATCCATGTTTTGTTCCGCAAACGCACGCCAGTTATTGACCATCACCTTAGTATATGTAATCGGGGCACGCACACTATAGGCAAGATCATCCTTTTGCGCCGCGGGAAGTTCAGGACATAGGTGAGGGATCAAATAATTAAAGCACGCCATCACGCATTTCTTACCGCGTAGTTTATGGGTTTTATTACCCCTGACATAGGTGACATCAACGCCTTTCCCGTCCGCCGTATTGATGGCGTTAATTACCGTTGAACTAAGGCGGATATTGGTGCCTTTATCATTGCCATCAAGCATTGAATAATTAATTTTCGCAGTGACCACATCTTCCATCGTGTTGCCCGGTACCGCATCCGGCATTAATGCCCGCACCGTTAAGCGCGCAATCGACGCATTTCCGTCAGGAAAATGAAATATATAAGGTTCATTACCGCGATGACCCGTACGGGGAAGGGTGTGTTCAACACCCGGCATACCTCCATATCCTTGCACTGATGTGGTTGGAATATCTTTTATCCCTACGGCCCAGAATGTGATGCCCCAACGTTGATAAAGCGATATTATTTCCTCGTGAACCTTGCAATAATCCCTTAGGAAAGTTTCATAACTTGTTTTCCTAAGGATTTCATATTTCTCATCGAATGTTTTGCCAGGCATATAATCAATTTCTTCGGTGGTAAGCCTGAGCAAATCTTTCTTCGCATCTGAGGAAAGGGGCGTTTCCGCAACAAATTGATCCCACGGCTTTTTACCGTATCCAATCACGAGCTTTTCTTCGGCGAAATGATCCTTATCAAATAAAATCCCCTTGCTTAATCCCATATCCTTATAGAGTTCTTGATGGAAATAATCATAAAACCGTTCGGTAAATATACCGATTTCTTTTAAGAAACTTGCCGCCGCGGGGCTATAGGCGGATGGTGTATCAAGGCTTTCGGTGCCGCCGTAGCCGATTTTCGTTTCACCGCCCACTTTAAATTCATTGCGTTTGGCGTTACCGCCGAAATCATCATGATTATCAAGGATTAAAATACGCGCATCCGGATTTGTTTTTCGGTAAAAATAAGCACTTGCAAGGCCGCTTATGCCGCCACCAACAATCACAAGATCATAGTTTTCCTCAACACTGACATCTGTTGAAAAAGGCCTGCCCATCACATGCGCATGCATATTTTCCCATGAACCATCATGACTGCCGCGAAGTCCTGTTTTTTCCGGCGGGTAATAGCCATTCGGCAGCTTAAAATTCTGCATATTCCCCGTATTCACATCACCACATGCTGTCATCCATGGCGTAAGAAGCGACGCCCCAATGGCCACTTGTGTGCCGTTTAAAAAGTCGCGCCTTGTGATAATTTTCTTCATTTCAACCATTCCCGTATTTTGTTTTTTATAAGGTACGGCTTTTCGATTATTCCTTCAAGACAAGAATAAAAAATCAAATTGAAACACTAGATATCTATATTAAATATGTTATGGTTAACGTAATTGTGAATAATCAACACACGGGCACAAAAATGACTATTTTAAAACAAAGTATCAATTTTTTTCTTATAAGTATTATGACCGCAACCGCATACGCAGGCGAGGTGGTCGAAGTGATTTCAAAAGACCTCACATCATCGGAAAATGCGGAAGAAACCCTAAAATTCCTCTTTTCTGATGGATTTATGAAAATGTCTACTGATCAAGAAAA